>JAZUAY010000117.1:0-10713 GCA_045638205.1 Bacilli bacterium | reverse complement strand
TTCTTCGAAAATTGTGTTTGAACAAGTTCAAACAAGAATAATTATTTTTTTATATTAATTTTTCTTTACAAATTAAATCAAAGAGGAGGGAATTAATCTTTACCTCAGAAGAAGGTAGATTCTGCCTAAAGAAGGCAGAATCTATATCGATTTAAAAAGAACTAATCAAAAAAATTAATCCCCACCCCGATTTTTATTATAGTGAGTCGGCAATCTCACCCAATCGATCTACATTTAGATTAATACTATACTTTAACATCTCTCTCCGACCCCACAAGACAACATATAGTACCGTTATACTTTTTCAATAACTTATCCGGCATCCGCGATCCTCATTTTTCTTTAATTTATCATACACCAGTTAAATGTATGTATCAGCTTTAAACCTGAATTGGGAGTGAAAAACAATACCAAAAAAAGACACTATAATTAAACTGTATTTTCTCCGATACGACCCTCCTAAAAAATGTAGAAAATAGAGGGAAGACAACTTTTTTTTGCATTAGTGGTCGTGCTCACTTAATTTTCTTATAAGGAAAGAAAATTGCATTAGAAACCATAATATTCAATTTGTATGTGTTTGTATTGCAAGACACAGAAACTTACAGTGTTTTTATTTACCGACCAACACTAAACACCGTATTAAAAACTTAAATGAATAAAAAATAAACTTAAATAAATTATCTAAAATAGATTTCTATAATAAATTTTACATATGAATTGTAAAACACCTTTTTTATTTCGTCAAATTTTAAAATAAAAAAACAACCTCAAAAATGAGATTGTTTTATATGTATTTAATTACTAATAATTTGCTTTTCTTCACTTGTAAGATATAAACCTTTTGTCAATAATAATTTTAAAAGTTGATTTTTCTTTTCTATAGAAACAGAACTACATTCATTGACAGTATACCAAACACCTCTCAATCGATGCCAGGAATTAGGATTATTTTGAACTGGATTTGTAGAAAGAAATTGTATAAACTCTTCAACTGTTTCATTATTAGCAGAAACAAGAATTTTACTAATTTTTTCTTCGTATTTTTTGTTATATTGACTGGCAACTATAAAGAAAACAACACCAAAAGGAATAAAAGTCAATGTAAAAATACTAATTGCAAAATATATCATAGTTTTTTCTGGGTTTTTATTAATTTTATTATAATATACTTTACCAATAAAAACATAAAACAATAAAGGGACAACCATAAAAACAGCACCCAAAAGTCTAATTAAAATTTTTACTCCAATATCCATAACATAACGCCTCGATTCTTTCGTGATACGGTAGTTTTATTTTATTATACACCATAAACTTTGATTTGTAAATAGTTTATAATTAAATACATAAAATAATTATTGAAAAAGGTGTATTTAATGAACTATTACAACGAAAAAGAATATCAACTTTTTATAATAAAAACAGGGTTAAAAGTAGGTTATTATAGACGCTTGGCAAATATGACACAAGAAGAACTAAGTGAGTGTAGTGGTATGTCATTAAATTTTATTTCACAACTTGAAGGGCCAAGTGCCCCTTATGTCCCATCACTAAAATCTTTATTCAAAATAAGCAAAGTCTTAGGAGTTCCTGTTAGCAAACTTACAGATGTTGAAAATGACTAAAAGACTACACAAAGTAGTCTTTTTTAACTTCTAAGATATATTTTCTTTAAATCTTCACGATTTGAACCGTGTGATAGAAATTTTGAAACCACTATTTCCTCAGCATCTTTTACAGGATAAAAACAATAATTAACAAGATAATTAAAATATCGTTGCGCTGCAAATTTTCTAAATTCATGACACTTTGAAGAAATAGGAAGATTAAGTTCTTTTGTAATTCTTCTAATTTCAGAACCAATTAAAAACCTTGTTTCTCGTTCATTTAAAGGAACATTAAAAACCCTTTCATTTTGTTCCTTATCTTTAATCAAAGATTTTATAAAATTGATTTCACAAGGTAAAATAGGACGATTTGAAGGTCTTCCACCTTTACCTTCTATATAAACTGTTAAATTCTTTAAATCAAAGGATTTTACTCTAATATTACATAATTCGTGAACGCGACAACCTACTATAGATAAAAACTTTAGTTCATTACTAAATTTTGAATCTTGCAATAAAATAGAATTAATTTGACTATCTGTGTATAATCTCTTATAATTTGTTTCTTTAGAATTTTCAAGTTTATATTTAGAAATAGACTCATCATAAAACCCTTGACAATGAAATTTATTTTGAATAGAAACATTAACTTTATATAACATATTTTTATAGGCAGAAATGGTTTTTTGAGATGTCGCATTTCTACTATCTAAAAATGATTTTGCCATTTCAGGAGTAATTTCTTTAACATATTTTATATTATAATTATCTTTTAAAAATTTTGAAAAAGTTTTTGCTTTTTCAACTGTATTTTCAGCAGTTCTACGACTAAATATATAATCCTTATTTTGACCTAATTCTTTAAATTCTTTTTTACCAACATAAGAATAATTAGTTCCATTTAAACTATTAAAAACATCAGTTCTTTTAATAGAATCTTGTAAATTAATTTCTTGTAATGATGAATATATTTGATAACCTAAACTTTTGATTTTTCCCATAAAACACCTCCATTTTAATTGATTTTTCTAAGAAAAATATTTTTATTCTTTTTTATACTTTTTTTATGATTTTATTTAATTTAATTTTATTTTTTTCTGAATCCCTATAGTCGTTTAGGTTAAAACCTAACCGACTATATAATGAAAAAAGAACAAGGTTTTTAACCCTGTTCTTTTTACTTACTATCTTTTGAAAAATTGCTCCTGACCGTGCGTTTAGTAGTGTAAAAACACAATAGAATCACACAGACCCCAAAAAATAAAATATATATAAACATACTTTTTAAAAGTATGAAATAAAGGAGTTTTCTTCTGTCCTTTTTGTCAAGAGAAAAATATAGCGAGTAGAAACGAACAGAAGCATAAAAGCAATTTTCAACCATAATGAATAATCTGTTTTTAGTATTTAATTTTTTTGCGAGTAATAACAAAATATCTAAATGTATATATGAAAGTCAACCTTAGTATAATTATAGTTTTATACACAAAAATTAAAAACCCTTTTTTTAATACAAATTATTATAAGAAAATAAATCTTCAAGTTTATAACCACGCCTTAAAAATAAATCAGATCTATTTTCTATATAAACAAAAAATTCTAAATTAGAACAACACGCTCCTTCTCCGCCATCTAAATACGAACTTTTACTTTTTAAGTGAGAGTTCGTATTTTCTTTATCTAATTTTTTTAAATCCCTTTTAAAATATAAAGAATGTTTAGGATCATACCCCGGAATTTTCATAAAAATTGTAATATGTAAACATACCTCTTTTTCTCCTGGAATATGCATTTCATCAATGGTTATTTTTTCAATAAGAGTATTAAATAAAATCTTCTGTTGTTCTCTGTCTAACTCTTGAAAATCTTTATAAGAAACATTATTATAAGAATCTTGAAACTGTTTCCGAATCTGTTCTTCTTCAAACTCTATATCAATTAAAGAATAAGCATTTAACATCTCCTCTTGTAAAGTAATTTGACCTAAAACAGATTCTAACTTTTCTTTATATGTTTTAATAATTTGTTCTGAATCTTCACTTATAATCAAATTAACTAATTTTTCTTTTTGATTAATTAATTTTGTTATATTACTTTTTATTTCAGAAATATCTTTTTTCTTACTTTTTAAAGTTTCAATTCTAACCCTTAACTGTTCCTCAAAACGTTCTTTATACATAGTTGAATTTAAAACAGCTTTAATCCTATATAGAACAAATTTTTCAATTAAAAGAGAAGGTATATTATGTCTTTTACAAACAGTTTTTCCGTGTCTTTTAGACCCACACTGATAATATTCAATTTTCTTTCCACTTGAAGAAATACCACTGGTAGATGTATAAACATTTCCACAATCAGTACAAAACATCAAACCCGCAAGAGGTGCTTTTGAAATCTTTGACCTATCAGCATTTTCAACACCAATGTTGCGTCTTTTTCGTTCTAATAATTCTTGAACCTTTTCAAAATCTTCTTTACTAACAAGTGCCTCGTGTGTATTCTCTACAATTAACCATTTACTTTTAGGATTAAATTTTGTTTTTTCAGTATGTGGAGAACGACGACCAAAAACTGTAGTGCCTGTATAAACAATATTCTTTAAAAAACACAAAATAGAAGTCTTAGACCAATATTTAGAATTCTTTGGAGGCGGAATTTGTTGTTCATTTAAATAATTACAAATCTTTTCAGAACCCCAACTTTTTGTTAAATATAAATCAAAAATCAGTTTAATAACATTGGCGTGTTCTTCAAATACTTGTAAATGTGAATCAACCAACTTATAACCATAAGGTGCTTGACCGTTCCACTCTCCCTTTTTAATCTTATTTTCAAGACCTTTTTTAACCTTTACTGAATACTGTAAAGAATACGCTTGATTCATTACATTTGAAAAACTATCTACAATAAAAGAAGAAAAATCATCCATATCTTCTATATACTGTTGTCGTGTATATAAAATCTTAACACCATTTTTCTTTGAAATATCACGAACCGCCGCAGCATCTCCAACCTGTCTAAACATACGATCATTTGATATTGCTACAACACAATCAACATCGCCATTTACTAAATGTTCAAACACAAACCGACCCTCAGGACGGTCACAAAGCGGGTGTTTATAAGCAGAAACACCAGAATCAACATAAATCCTAAGTAAATCAATATTATTATTAATACAATATTCTTTAAGTTCTTTTTCCTGTGTATCAAGAGAAAAACCATCAACAACTTGTTCATCAGTTGAAACTCTACAATAACCAATTCCTTTCAAAAAAATCATTCCTTTCATTTGTTAATTTATTATAATAATTATACGCTATTTTTATATTTATATCAAGTTGTTAAAAAAACGGGCGAAACAAAAAATGAGGTTATCAAAAGACAACCTCAAAAATATTAATCTTCTAAATCTTTTTTCAAGTCTTCAACCATTTCAAGAGTATCATACATACTACGCATTTTATCTGTTTGAACAAAAACAGTTTTTGAAATAGGTTTTATTTTTCTTTTTTTATCAATATTTTTTTCTGAAATCATTTGTTCATAATCTTCTACAAGATAAGTTTTGAAAGATGTTAATCTATGAAAACGAGTCTTACAATTTATAACATATAAACATAATCTTCTAAATGAAATATCTAACATATCATAATCCTGAGTTAAACAATAAATCATTTTTCTTTCGTGTCTATTATGTGTTAAAGTTCTCAAAAATGAAAAATTAAAATCTTTATATTTCCTTGAATTAAAAATAGTATTTGCCTCATCAAGAACAAAAAGAACAGGTAAATTATATGTTTTTGTAAAATCAGATAATGAATTAAATTTAAAATCAGCAAGTTTATGATAAAAATTTGTTGCAATAAGAACAGAATCACCATATTTTTCTCGAATTTGCATAATTAGATAATTAGCAGTCATATTTTTACCACCGCCGGTTCTTCCACAAATAAGACGAATACCAAAGAAATCAGAAAAATTATAAAGTTCTTTTTTTCTATTTCTCATATCCTGAATACTATCTTTAACCATATAATAAATTAACTGAAATATAATTTTACATTTTGACAAAATAAAAATAATAATAAAACCTAAACAAATATATTCAAAAAAACCCACAAAACACCTCCTATTAATTAACACCAGGAATTTTTATATAAATCCACTCAACAACAGACCAAACAAAATGAATACCCACCCATAATAGAATATTTGAAATTAAAACAGACCAAATTTCAAACGGAAAAAAAGACAAACATTTAATAAACATAGAAGTAAAATGTAAACCCCAATCAGGTAAATCAAAAATAGGAATAACATCAGCTAATTCAATAATTGTTTTAATTAAAGTCAAAAACAAATCAAATACTAATCTTATAATCATAAATAAACACCTCCTATAAACGACGTTTTGAACGATGCCTCATTGCTTTTTCTGTTTGCATTAAATTCATTTCAGAAACAACAACTGGATCTTTCCAAGGACGAGTTCCACGAATTAGAAAATATATTTCACTTAAATTATAAAAAATTAATAAAACAAAAAATATGCCTTTTAAAAATCCTCCAACAGTTTCTTTAACTGTATTTGTGTAAAAACTAGAAAAAGGAACGGAAAATCTTAAAGTAATAGGATTATAATCATCACTAAGACTATAAGAAACACTTTCCATAACATCTGCAGCAACAACAGATGAACCACTATCCGAATTTTTAAGTAATGAACTCAAAGTTTCAATAAGTTCATTCATACCAAAACTATTTTTTAAATAATCAATAAATTCAATAAAAATAGATTCCATTTGTTCAATATCAGGAACAAACAAACCTTTTAAACCATTTAAAATCCCGTCTATAATAGTAGAAGGAATATTTTTCAATGTCTCTATTTGTTCACTAAATTTTTTTAAAATATTATTAAAAAAACCTGTTAAACCTTCAATTTTAATATTGCCTTCTTCATAATCTCCATCTTCAACAAATAAATGATCAGAAGAACAAAAAGACTTAGAAACACATTTTCCATTATCAAAAACTAAAAAATTATCAGTAGAAAAAGATAACAAATCAACATAAAAACCCGAATTAGGAAAATCCCTTGATTTTTCTGAATAATACCATTTTGACAACGAAGAACGATAATAACCCAACAAAGAATTAATAGAAGTAATAGAAGAATCTGTTGGTAATAAATTAACTTGTGTATAATTAATATAAGAAGATCCAGCTGAAATTCCTAAATCTTCAAGTGAAATCTCTGTTGTTGTACCAACCCAAAGAAAAGCAGGTTCAAATTTACCATCAGGTTTATTTAATGTAGGAAACAAATATATTTTTGAATTTGAAACATTAATATAAAAACCAATATAATTATATACTGCAGAAGAAAATGAAGAAGAAGTTATATTATATACACCTAAATTATCAAAATTAAAATATGATTCATCAACTACTGAATCAGCAAAAACAGGAAGACAAGAAAAAACAAGTATTATAAACACTAAAATTAAACTTAAAATTCTTTTCATATCTTAACACCCCCTCGATAATTAAAACTCAAACCTAAACCTAATTTTTTATTTAAAATATATAAAACAATAAACAATGAAACCATCAAAGCAATATACCAACCAAAGGAATTAACAGAATTAAAAATACTAGTTATAAAATTAGTTTCATCAAAAGAACTTTTTAAAAAATAATTAGGTAACATTTGATCAAAATTATGATAATCAGAAACATCAAATAAAGAACGAATAATAAATTTTGAATAATCTAAAGTTCCATAACCATACTCATTAATAGTTAAAGAAATATTTGACGCAAAAATTGAACCGTGATGACGAACAAAAACCACTTGACCAGGAGTTCCACGAAAATTAAATTCAATAAGTCGTTCAACATTTGAATCAAAAACAGGAGTAAAAGAAACACCCTCAGGAACACAAATCAAATCCAAACTTTTGTAAGAACGAGCAGAATCAACACCAGAATTATAATAAGAAACTAAATAAACATTTGAAAAAGAATCATCATTTATTTTATTTTTTATATAATCAGAAGAATCAGCATAAGATGTATCCTGTAAAATAGAATTTAAAGATGTAAATTCCGACAGAGTATTAACAACATTATCAAAATCATTTTGTGAATCTCCGTATTCGTACGCAAAAACTAAATTGTTAAAACCTAAAAACAACCCAAATATAACACCTAACATAAAAACAAAAACAAAACGAAAATCAAAATTAAAATTTTTAGTAATAGTCATTTTAAAACCTCCTATAAAAATAATAATATAAATAATAAAAAGGACGTGAAAAGGAAATTATTTTCCATTTTCCACGCCCCTTTTTTAGGTATTAAAGGAATTTGTATATAATTCTTGGAATTAAAGAAACAGCGATTATAATACCCATAATTGTAATTCCTACTGGAAGTAAAACATTAAGATTTGAAGTAATTCCATCAACAATAGGTTTTAAAAGACCTGAATCTAGTGTAAATAAAGTAGTTTCCATTAAAAAAATACCTCCTCTCATTATAAATAAGACTAAAAAGTCCCGCCCGTATGAACTTTAAAAATTCTTAAAAAATAAATGAATAAGAGAACAAAAACAATAAATAAAGAAAAACAATAAAAAAGTAAAATTAGTTCCTAAAATATGTTCCTGAACTTGAATTAAATATGATAAATCACTAACAGGAACAGATATTGTTTCAATAGTTTCAGTTTCTTCAATTTGTTCTGAAACAACAACTAATTCTTCTTCATTTTGTATTACATTATTTTCTTCCATAATTAATTTTTCTTAATGGATACAACATAAACACTTTTCAAAACATAGGATTCACTATCTTTACCAAATCTTAATCTAATAATAATTTTACAAGAATCATTACATTTTAAATTTTCAAAATCCTCTATATTACCAACAAAATTAAGTTTTCTCATATTACCACCCAAATCTTTAAACTTGACAGAATGAAAATCACGACCTTCATAACTATTAGTAATATGTTCAACGAAAATAACAGGGATATCAGAAATTAACATAAAAATAAACCTCCTTAATTAAAAATATTTATAATAAACCTTGATCTATCATAGTAGTTAATTCTACTGTCTTGACAGCAAGGTATTTAACATATTCAATTTTGTCTTGATTAGTAAGTTCTTTATTTTCTTTTTTCTTTTTATAATCAAGAACATAAGAATCATTTTCTAAAAAATCAGAAATCTTTTTTTCATACTTTATAAACATAATAACCTCCTAAAATTATAAAAAAAACGGGAATCACAAGTTTTATAACAAGCGACTCCCGAATACGAGATAGGAAAATTAATTCCCCAAAAATAAAAAGAAAAGAGGGTAAAAATAAAAAATATTTCTTTTGTATGGTTGATAAACCAATTATATAATATATTCTTTCTTTCGTCAAATTAATAAAACAATATATTATAATGTTTGCGAATATTTGTGTTAATACTATACAGAATTTTCAGTTCGATGTAATTAACAACACCGCTACAAACAATATATAATTATTTATATAAGATTTTAAAAAATCCTTTTTTTATTTTGAATTATTTTAAATAAGAATAAGGAATAATAAAATTCAAATCATCATCAACTATACATAAACCATTATATGTAGAAGATTGACAATATCTAACATTACGACTATCAAAAGTATAACTATCAACAGAATTAATTTTTTGTTCAACAGTATCATTTATATATGTTTCAATAACCTCTCCTTGTTCTGTAATAATATCAGAAATAGAAGTCCAAGATTCACTTATAAAATTAATAGAAGAATGAATCATAAAAACAAGACAAATTATTATACCAATAATAAAAATAGAACCAACAAAACCTTCAAAATCAGTTAATTCTCTATTTTCTAAAGAATTATCATTAATAAGAGTACAAACTCCAAGAATAAAAATTAAAAAAACAAATAAAATAGTTAAAAACAAATTCATAAAACACCTCCTAAATACTTTTTAAAATATCTAATAACAAATCTAATTCATAATAAAAATCATATTCCGCCATATGTTTTTTTAATAACGGAATTAAAGTTTCCAACGCCTGAATAATAACCCTTATAAATTCAAAAATAGAATTAATAAAATCAAGAACCATATTTTCCATAATCTAATTAATTGTTATATTCACAAAATGGACAATTAGGACAATTTGAACAATCATAATCACATTCAGCATTTAATTCTTGTTCAACCAATTTTTCATAGGAAATAATTTCAGTAACATTTAAAGAGTCAAAAAAATCTTCTGTATCTTGATCATAATTTTCAAAAAATACATTTTCATTTAACATTGAAAATTTTGTTGTTTATAACAACGCCTCCTTTCTTAATTATAAAATCAATAAATCCAACTTAAAAGATAACCTGTTTTTATAAAATCTAAATGTTTTATATGGAGTAGAATAAGAATAATCAGAATATGTATAATCAGAATTTAAATAATATTTTTCTTTCTTATGAACAACAAGAATTTCTTTAATAATCTTACTATACTTTTTTAACATTATAAAAGACTTATAAATTTTAGGAAAAGAAAATGTAATTTCAATAGAATCATTAGTATTTAATTTGCTTATAAGTTCATTTAAAAACTTATCAAAATCCGAAAAAGAATTAAAAGTAATTTTCTCAGATCCTGAAACAGAAATTCTATATTCATCAATTAAAAATTGAAAATACATTTTTAAAAACCTCCTTTCTCAAATCTCATATTTTATATTTATACAACAATATTAAAACCCCTTTTATAAAAAAATATTTTTTTAACAAAAAACGCGCGCCCACCTAAGCGCTCATTTTTTTAAAATGATCCAGGTGGGCAATACGCGCAAAAAATCCTTAAACCAAAAGAAAAAGAACCAAAAAGAAAAATAAGAATTTATTTTTTTTGGATTAACAATTTTCTTCGAAAATTGTGTTTGAACAAGTTCAAACAAGAATAATTATTTTTTTATATTAATTTTTCTTTACAAATTAAATCAAAGAGGAGGGAATTAATCTTTACCTCAGAAGAAGGTAGATTCTGCCTAAAGAAGGCAGAAT
>JAZUAY010000116.1:0-22991 GCA_045638205.1 Bacilli bacterium | reverse complement strand
ACACATTTAATATAATATCATATATTTTATTTTTGTCTATCTTTTTTCTAAAAAAAATGACTATTTTCCTTTATTTATGGGAATTTAGTCATTAATACTTTACGTAAAATAAAAGCGTGAACTTTCAATTTAATTCAACGCGTTTTGCTTTATACTCGAAAAGTTCGAGTTTACTATCAATCTGGTGCGAACGACAAAGTGGTTTACAACTCTTTCGCATAAAACGATTGATTTATATCAATCACTATATTCATTTTATCAAAGAATAGAAAAAGTAGCAATAATTTTGTGCTACTTTCATTGTATTAATAATAAATTATTTATGGAAACCTGAATCATTAACTAATTCTTCTTTATATAAAGTTCCAATAATAACATTTTTTTTATCAGATAACCCATTAGTAATATTTTCAGTAATTTCTTCTGGTAATTCAGCAACTACTAAAGTATCAGAAATCATACTATTTGCGATTTCAGTTGGGTCCAATCTTGGATCAATATATTTAACAAGAATTTTTTTATTTTTCGCAACGAAATTAAACATGTATGAATACATTCCATTGCTTCCGGCAAAATCAATTGATTCTTTTCCTTCTAAAATTTTTCCTATATCATGTAAATTTTGTTGAATTTCACTATCACTTAATTCACTATTTCCAAGGTTATGTATCTCGTTTTTTTCACTCACTTTTGGAATATCTAACCATGGCTTTTCACTCATATTATCCTACCTCCTATAATAATTATAACACAATTACAATCATTTGGAAATACTTTTTTACAAAATATACGTAAATTATCTTTCAAGATCATCACGATTTTTTTCATTTTTATTAATAACACTAGTATATTCTTTTTCATCCATAATTCCATTTATAAATAAATTATCGGCCACTTCTTTATATTTGTCATCTTTATCGCCAAATATACCATGTATTTTATCGTGAATAAATTTTACTATTCTTTGAAATTTATCTTTCCAATAGTCTAATGAATCTTTTAAATCTTTTATTTTTGATTTTAAAGATGATATTTCATTATCTTTATTATTTAAATCATATCTTAAATCATTTATTTCTTCATTTTGTGCTTTAACTCGTTTTCTTAAATCTTCAATAGAGTTATGATTTTCTTCAAAATCTTCTTTTATTTTATCTACTGCTAAAGAATAATTAGTTATTTCTTTAAAGTCATTAGTAGATTTACTTACTTCTTCTATATAATCAATTATTTTATCTTTATTTTGATTAGATAAAATTAAATTCTTATTTGATAAAGGTTGATTCTTTAAATTATTAATAATATCTTTTATTTCTTCTGATTTAGTATTTAAGTCCTTTGCCTGACTATTAAGTTTATTTATTTTTTGTCTTTGTTTATTATAATTCTTTTTCAACTCATCATAGTCAGCCATTTGACTAACTCTATAATCAATGTTTCTTCCTTTTTGTTTATCTTTTAATACTGCATTTAAGCCATATTCTTTATTAAAATCTTGAATACATTTATCTCTCATTTTATCTTGTATTTTAGGTAAGTTATCTTTTGTAAATACACTACATTTACCAACTTGTTTACTCATACCTGTTTTACAATTTTCTTTAATTGCAATTCCTACTATATGAAGATGCGGAGAAGATTCATCAAAATGAATAGTTGCATTTGCCACCTTAAAATCAGGAACTAGTTCTTTTAAATATAAAACTTGTTCATCATAAACTTTTTCCATTTTATACATTTCTTTTTCATCTTTGTCCCACCAATAATCCATATCTCCAAGTTCTATAATAATTTCTACTGCTAGATCATGTTTTGTATCATTACTAATCTTACTATAATAGTCTTTTATTTTTCTATCATCTCTAGTTTGTTTAGAATTATATTTTAATCTTGCTTCTTCAAATTCTTGTTTATATAATTCTTTAACATCTTTTACAATATCATTAGAACCATATAAAGTTTTAATCTTTTCTGGATTATTATCATATTGTCTTAAATTGTGATGATTTACTTTTGATAACTGCATAGCATTTTGAATAGCATTATTATTATAGTTAGTAGGAGTATTCTTTTGTTTTGCTTTTTTAGTTTTATTTTTATCATTTCCAATATGAAATGAATATGGTAGTTCTATCATAATTTCACCTCCAGTTCTATCTTGAAAAAGTTATTTGACAAGATGTATAACTCCCTATATATCTTGTCATACTAACAAGATATGGAAGCTAAGGTTTAACACCTTAGAATCCGTTTATCTTATTCAAGAAATAACTAAAACTAAAGTAATAGTTAACACTTTCATAAGATAGAATAAAATGTTATCGTCACTTACAAAATTACTTTGTAATTTCATAACGTGCCACACATTTTATTGTGAAGAAATTTCATCATCTGAATTTTCTTCATCTTCATAGTAAGGAACAGGCTTTGATTCTACGAATATAGGTTCCTTACTATATACAACATTACCATCACATTCAGCTGGTATTAATTTAAATACATCATCTTCATTTTCTAGTAATGTTCCATTATCTTCTTTAACATATAATACCCCTAGATTATATGTTTCCATTTTCTCATCAGGATCGATTTTTCTATAATCTTCAAGTGGGAATACTCTAACGATTATTTTCTTATCTTCTAAAAAGTTAAAGTAGAATACTTTATCTTTAACACTATAAGTTGCTTCATAATACCCAACATCATAAAACTGTCTTAATCTCATAATTTGCTGTGCCATTTCTTCTTCAGGTAGATATTCGCTAAATCTAATTTTTCCATAAATATTTCCAAATAGAGATGGAACATATCTATCATAATAACCTTTGAAATATAAATCATTAGATGTATTTGTTATACTTTCTCTAAACTTAATAAATTCTACATCAGTATAGTTTCCATATTTATCAGTTAATTCTATTTCTTCAATATATTTCATTATAAGTTCTGCTTTCTCATCTCGTGTGTACTCATTCCAAAACTTATTTCCTTGTTTATATTTATCTGGATACTTGATAGAATTGATAAAGTCGATATCTCTTTTAACTAAAATATCATTAGGAGTGAATTTCAATTTTTCACATACTTCAGTTTCATTTAATTTAGTTTCCAATTCATTTATAATATCTTCAACTTTTTTTCGTTCTTGATTATATTCTTTTAAAGTAAATACTTCATTTATATATGCTTCTCTAATTCTATCAAATTTAGATTTTTGACTCTTTAATTCTTTTTCTAACTCTTCTTTAGGATTTTCTATTTTTTGTTTAATCATAGGTAAAAAGTATTGATTAACAATAGAATCATATTCCACGATTGAATCCATATATTCATCTATTGTTTTTTCTATTTCAGACTCTTTAAAACTAATCTTACAATCATGACAATAATAGTAATAATATGAATTACCATTTTTCTTGGTAGTTGCTTTACCACCTAATATTCTTTTACATTTAGGGCATTTTAATTTTTGCATAAATAGATAAGTTAAAGTTCTTTGAAAACTTCTAGAGTTTTTCTTTTGTTGTACCTGACATTCTTCCCAATATTCTTTACTTACTAGTGGTTCAACTACATCAAAATAATAAGTAGGTTTCTTTGTTCTTCTACCATGAATAAAGTCTCCTTTATAAATAGGATTTTCAAGTATATTTAAAATAGTTGAATCTCTCCAATTAGTTTTATCTAATACTTTTTCTTCATTTAAAATATTACTTATCTTTTTATATGATAATCCATCATGATACATATTAAATATTCTTATAGCAACATCTTTGGTAGCATAGTCAATTACTAATTTTTTATCTTCATGTTTATAACCTAATGGTGCTTGATGTGGAATGTGACCTACCTTAATAGCTCCTGCTAGTCCTATTTTAGTTCTCTCTGATGTTCTTTCAATTTCTTGTTGTGAAACTGATGTAAGTATTCTAGAAATCATTTTACCATTAGCATTAGTAGTATTTATTTCATCATTTGCACAATCTAAATAGGCATCATTTTCTTCTAAAAATGTAAGTATCTTTTCCCAATCTGAAACTGACCTAGTTAATCTATCTAATTTTAATACTACAATAGTATTTACTTTCTTATCTCTAACATCTTGTAATAATCGCTCAAACTCAGGCCTATAATTACCTGTTTTAGCGCTTATTCCACGTTCTTCATATACATCATATACTTCATAGTTTTTATACTCACACATAGCCCTTAATCGTTTTTCTTGTTCTGGTAAACTAAATCCTTCACGAGCTTGATCTTCAGTAGATACGCGAATATAAAGACCTGCTACTTTCTTTTCTTCATTCATTAAAACTCAACTCCTTTTACACAAAAAATGGAGTCAAAAATACTAGTTCAAACTAATATCTTTGACTCCTTAAAATCCAAATTATTATATTGTTTTTTATTTTTGACCATAGTTGTACCTCTCTTTCTAATAAAAGACGGATACTGCTTGTCATTTATTGGTTATATATAATATCACTTTATTTTAATTTGTCAATTCCCTGATTAGGGTATAGATATTAGTTTTCTTTTATGTATTGTTCCAGTTCTGATAGTTTTATCTTTTTACCTAGATTATGAACATAAATTTCATTTGAATAATTAAATGCTAGATAAAGTTTATTATTAATGATAATTCTATGTGGTTCAATATAAGTTAAATTAGTATGTTCTATCTTTCTAATACTACCATTTTCTATGATAGATGTAGTATTACAAAAATCACATATAACATTTAATCTAGAAACTAATGATTCATCAATCTCAATTTCTTCTTTAATTATTTTTATCATAGACACCAACCTTTCTATGATTTTTTCTTATAAAACGAAAAAATCAATCATTTCTGATTGATATCTATCTAAAAGTTCGAATAGTTCGAACAGATTCGTCAATGGTGCGATAGTGATAGTTATCTACAACTTTTCGCAAAATTAAGTAATCAAATACATATAGTATTGACTTCATATCTACATTATAAGCCATTTTTATAAATAATTCTACACTTTTGTTAAAAAAGATAGAAATTTTAGTTTCTATCTAATATTAAGGTTATTTTAAAACTGTAAATGGATTTTTTCTAATTTTTAATACCTTACTTGAAATATCATCATATAATTCACTGTTTTCAGTATAAAAATTTTCAAATATATCACTATTTCCATTACATATTTTCATAGTTTCTTCAATCATCAATTTTTCTTGTTCTTTAGAAACACTTGGATATTGACTTGCTAAACGCTCTTTCATTCTCAAATAATCTTTTGAATTTTTGCTTAATACTAACGAAGATGTATATCTGATTGGAAGTTCACATTCATCATCATATAACATTTTTTTATCTGATTCACTCATTCTATAAATTCTAGTTTGTGTTGGATCTAAGAAATAACTTTTCCCATCTTTAAAGGCAAAAGATATTGCATGGTTTCCAACCTTTCTTTTTAATGGATTTCTATCATCAACCATTTCTGAAGAAATTTCAATACTTTTGTTATATTCATCAACTAACTTTTCAATTAATTTCATAACAAAATCATATGTTTTTTCATCTGTTATATGAGTTCTAACCCAATTAATTAATTCTTCTTTTGTATATTTTTGTTCATCTAGAATATTAATATTAATACTATAATCTCTAGAATATACACCTAACTGACTTGATTCAATACCATAATCATTTAAAATATCAGTGAGCATAGCAGATATATGCCTACAAACTGCTTGTCCTGTAATTACATTTGTTCCACTTAAACAATCTATATCTCTTGCTTGTTTTTCTGAAAATTGAAATTCTTTATCTTTTGATAAATATCCCTTATATAATAAATAATTAAACATAATATGAATTTGAATAGGATCACTTAAATCAAATATTTTATTCAATTTATTATAGTTCTTTATAAATTCTTGATATAAATCTCTAATTTGAATAATGTCTTTTGTATGATTTTTACCACGAGACCAAGTCATAGCTAGGTTTGTTGCTATTGTAGCCCATATTATGACATCAATTGGATTATTTAACATTGGATATTGTTGTGTTATCAAATCATTAGTTAAAATAAGTCCAAGTCCAGATAATCCTAAAGTGTTTTGTATATTATTATAAGTATTGTAGTTTATTTTGCCACATAGTTGTCTAAATTTATTGTTCTCCATAATTATTTCCCCTCCTCTTTGAATGGTGTTTATGATAACATATTACTTGTTTTTTGTCAAATTTCTACCTTTCTAAATCATCATCTTCATTTTTGCTTTTATATTCATTTTGAATAATATCTAAATCATTATCATCAATTATTTCTTCTTCGTGTAATTCTTGAATTAAATTATCATATTTATCAGTAGAGAAGAATTTATCTTGCAAGAACTCGATAAACTTTCTCCATAGTTCTTTAAAATAACTTAATGCCTCTTGTAATTTAGATACTTTATCTTCTAATTCATCAATAGTTTCGTTTGCATCATCTAAATCGTACTCTAATTTATCAATTCTATCATCACGAGTTTTAATTTTCTTTTGTAAATTTCTAACTTCGTTAGAGTGTTCTCTCAAATCATCTTCGTATTTTTTTAAGATAATATTTATAGAATTTGCATCTCTTAAATTGGAAGTAGTATCATTTGTTTGTTCTATATAATTTTTAATTTTATCAATATCAACACTCGAAATAGTGAAGTTATTTTTATTCATTATTGTTGGTTTTAGATTATCAATAATATCATTTATCTCACTAGATTTATTTTTTAATTCATCTGCTGTATTATTTAATTCTTTAAGTTGCTTTTTATACTTTTCTTGTTCTCTTTTAAATTTTTTGTATTCATTCATATTTGCAACATTAATATCAATATTTCTTCCTTCTTGTTTTTCTTTAAGAGTGTAGTTTAAATGATAAATTCTATTGAATGAATTAATACAATATACTCTCATTTTATCTTGAATATTTTTTAAACTAACTTTTGTAAATACATCAGATTTACCAACTTGTTTTTCCATTCCATTTTTCATTCCATCTTTAAAAGGAACACCAACAATATGTAAATGTGGACTAGATTCATCAAAATGAATTGTAGCATTTGCTATCTTAAAGTTTGGAACTGTTTCTTCTAAATCTATTATTTGTTCTTTAAAAACTTCAATCATTTTCTTTTTAAATTTATCATCTTTATCAACCCAGAAATCCATATCACCAAGTTCAATTATTATTTCACAAGCAAGATCCCTTTTGTTATCATTAGAAATATGGTTAAAATAATTTTCTATTTTTCTATCATTTCTAGTTTGCTTATCATTATATTTTTTTCTTGCATCTTCAAACAAATCTAAATATAAATTTTTAGTATCTTCAACAATAGAAGATGTTCCTTTAATCGTGCAAATTAATTCTTGTTCTTCATCATATTTTCTTAAATTATGTTTATCAACTTTTGATAATTGTTGATGATTTTGTATTGCATTATTTGATAGAGAAGTAGTTCCTGTTTCAGTATTTTTGGCACTTCTTCTTGCTTTTTTAGATTTGTTTTTATCATTACTTAAATGTAGTGAATAAGATAATTCTTTCTCATCTTCCATATTTCATTAACCCCCTTTAAATTAGATCCTTCTAATATACAAGAGTAGTTTGTATATAGAAGGTATATTTTGCTCGTCAAAATCTCTAACCCCCTATATATTTTGACATTGCACGTTGTTTATATCAAAATATGGGGCTAAGGTTTTAGCAACCTTAGAATCCGCTTGTCTTATTTCGTAATACTTCAAAACTTCGTAATGAAGTAAAACTACATAAGACTATTGATAAAATAGAAAGCACTGCTTTTTATTTTATCTGTGTAAATTATTCAAAGTAATTGCAAACTATCGTGAGCAATTATTTTTATAATTTATTAAACAAACTTTTTTTAGAAAAAAGTTAGCAAAAAATCTTTTTTAGTAGATAACATCAAAAGCAAAAAAGTATTTTTATTTTGATATTTTTCCATTATAATTCTAACTTTTGTTAGTCAAGAATTTCACAAGCAACTATCGTTGTTCTTGACTAACATTATCATTTCTTTTTAAAAATTCTTCTCTTTTTTGTTTTACTTTTTCTATTGATTCTAATTTTTTCTTTTTAGTTTCTTCATCAAGTTCATAAACTCTACAATTAGTTTTTTCTGGTATTGTAGTAAATAAATCTTCTTTATTATCTAATAGACATTTTTCATCATTTTCAATATAGATAACACCTAATTGTAGTTTATCAATCTTATCCATTTTTTTATAATCTTCTATTGGGAATATTCTTACAATATTTCTATTTTCATAATTATTGAAGAACATTACTTTATCATCATAATAGTAAGTTGCTTCTAAATAACCTACATTATAATATTGTCTTAATGTGAACACTATTTCACTAACTTTTTCTATTGGTAGATATTCACTAAATCTTAATTTAGTTAAAACATTTCCAATTAAAGCATAATCTTTTTTATCTATATAACCTGCATCATATAAATCATTACAAGGATCACACATATTTTCTCTAAATAAAATTTCATCAACTTTGCATTTCTGATTATGTGTTTCTTTTAATTTTATTTCATCAATATATCTCATGATTAAATCTGCTTTTTGCTCTCTAGTAAATTCTTTCCAAGATAAATTTCTTTCTTCATATTCTTTTGGATAGAGTAATTTATTTATATAATCAATATCTCTTTTGATTAGTATATCTTCTGGTGTTAGTGAAAGTTCATCACATACTTCACACTCTTTTAATCTACTTTCTAGTTCAGTTATAGTTGTTTCTACAAGTTCTCGTTCTGTATCATATTCTTTTAAGTTAAATGAGCCATTAACATAAGCCTTTCTAATTCTTTCTAATTTTTGTTGTTGTACTCCAATTTCTTTTTGTATTTCTTCTTTAGGATTATCAAGTTTAGTTTTAATCATAGGAAGTAGTGTTTGATTTACTATTGCATCATATTCATTTATATCATCAATAAAGTGTTCTATTTCTTTTTCAATTTCAGTTTCTTTAATTGTTAATTTACAATCATTACAATAGTAATAGTAATAAGAGTTTCCATTCTTTTTAGTAGTTGCTTTACCACCAAGTATTCTATTACAATTAGGACAACATAACTTTTGCAAGAAAATATAAGTTAAAGTTCTTTTATAACTTCTTGAGTTTTTCTTTTGCTGTACTTGACAATTTTCCCATAATTCTTTAGATACAATAGGTTCAACTACATTAGAGTAATAAGTAGGGTTCTTTGTTCTTTTGCCGTGAACGAAATCACCTTTATATATTTCATTTTCAAGTATCCTCATTATAGTTGAATCATACCAATTTGTTTTACCTAATACTTTTTCACTATTAAATATATTTGCAATAGTTTGATAAGAATTACCCTCATAGTACAAATTAAATATCCTAACAACTATTTCTTTTGTTGACTCATCTATTATTAATGTTTTATCTTGATGTTTATATCCTAAAGGCGACTTGTGTGGAATATGACCTGCTTTAATAGCTCCTTCTAAACCTATTTTAGTTCTTTCACTTGTTCTTTCTATTTCATTTTGAGAAACTGTTGTAAGTAGTCTTGCAACCATTCTACCATTTGCATTTGTTGTATTTATATCATCATTAGCACAATCAAGATAAGCATTATTCTCATCTAAAAATTTCATTATGCCCTCCATATCATAAACACTACGAGTTAATCTATCTAGTTTTAATACAACAATAGTATTACATTTCTTTGCTTTAATATCTTCTTTTAGTTCTTCAAATGCTGGTCTTTTATTTCCAGTTTTAGCACTTATTCCTGCATCTTTATAAACTTTATAAATTTCATAACCTTTATATTCACACATAGCTCGAAGTCTTTTTTCTTGTTCTGGTAAACTAAATCCTTCACGTGCTTGATCTTCAGTGCTTACACGAATATAAATACCTGCCATTTTCTTCTCTTCATTCATAAAATCAAATCCTTTCTTATTCTTCTGTCTACCAAAAAAGAGGCGACAAAAACATAACTATCTTATGTCTTTGACACCTCTTAAATTTACTACTATATTTTCTATATGAATTAAACTTCGTTTCATATTGCACCCCTTAAAAGCATAAAACTTCGTTTTCTTGTTTGTTTATTATATAGAGTTTTTAGAAAAAGTCAAGACATAAGCCAATTTTAAGCCAAATCTGGCTAGTTTTGAAAGAAGTTGATTAGTTTATAATACTTTTAATTTATTGATTTAATAAATGCCTCTAAATCCTTTATTTCTAGTTCATTTTTTAAATTACCAACATATAAAATTTTAGAATAATTAAATACCAAAAATGTTATACCTTTGATTATAACTCTATGAGGTTCAATATATGATAAATTTGTATGTTCTATATTTCTTATATTTCCATTAATAATAGTTGGAGTAGTATTACAAAATCCACATACAAATTCAATTTTCTTTTTTAGTTCTTCATCAAAGTGTAGTTCTTTAGTAATAATATTAATCATTTGAGTCATCCTTTCTTTCATAAAATGCAAAAAATCAACTTCTTTTGAAGTTGATACTATATGTTTAAATCTAACAAAAGTTAGAATAGATTGCTCAATGGTGGAGATGAGGAGAATTGAACTCCTGTCCGAAAATACTTTCACATAAACCTCTACAAGTTTAGTTAGTTAATTAAATTCGCATACTAATAAAGTAACTAACAACTTAAATTAATATACTAGTCTAAAAATTCTTCCCAAATAGCTAGACATTCCATATGAGCATAACTTACTAAATTAAACCTTAACTATTCCGTAAGTAAAAATAGAAAAGATTGCATTACCTTAAATTAGGCAAAGGCTACAGCTTGGTTTCTACCAAACATGTTAGCTAATGCAGTTTTTACATTGTTAGCATTTATTGCTTGTTTGCCTTTTACGTAGGCACTCGACTTGCCATTCATGCTTCAATTATTCCCGTCGAAACCATTACATCCCCAGGAACTAAATTATAACATAATAGAACAATTTTTTCAAGAATTAATAATAATTTAGTTTTTCTAACATTTTTATAGCATCACTCATATTATTTTTAGTTGTTGTAATATTAATATATGTATTATCAATAATAGAATACACACTATAAATTTTATTTTTATCTATTTCATAGATAATTAGATTATTTTTTACTGTTTTATCAATATCTTTTTTAGAATATTTTTTAAGTTCTTTATTCAAACTCTTTATAGCGATTTTTTTATTAACAAAACAATAAAAATAAACTTGAAAGTGGTCTCCTACTGCTAATGATTTTTTTATATTATCATCACTTAAATCTATAACACTATATTGATTATCTTTCATAATGGAATTGAAAGTTTTAACATTAAGAGTATCTCTTCTACAACCAGTTATCAACATCAAAAACAAAAGAAAGAAAGACACCTTAATAATTATATTTATTTTGTTTTCTAGCTTCTCTTTTAATATCTCTTTCTTTAATAGTTTCTCTTTTATCATAATTCTTTTTACCTCTACAAACACCTAATTCAACCTTTACTAAACTTCCAATAAAATAGAGTTTTAAAGGCACAAGTGTAAGACCTTTTAATCTAACAGCATCATTAAGTTTTAAAATTTCTTTTTTATGTAGCAAAAGTTTTCTACTTCTAGTCTCACTATCATTAAAAATATTACCTTCTTTATAATTAGCAACAAACATATTAAGTAAAAAAACTTCATTATTTTTTATAATAGCATAACTATCTTTAATATTACACTTACCATCTCTAATAGATTTAATCTCACAACCATTTAAAGCAATTCCAGCTTCGTATGTATCTTCTACAAAATAATCATGACGTGCTTTCCTATTAACTATTTCCATAATTAATCACCACTTTTTCTATTTACTATTTGAAAATCTATTGTTTTATCTTTTTTACTTGCACGAACAACTTTAACTCTAACTTCATCACCAACAGTATATTTAATATGAGTTTTTTCACCAGTTAAAGTCATAGCAACTTCATCATATATAAAGAAATCATTCATATCTTTAATAGGTACTAAACCTTCAATTAAGTTATCAAGTTGTACAAACATACCAAAACTAACAATAGAAGAAATCATACCATTAAATTCTTCACCTATATGACTTTCCATATACTCAGCCATCTTCATATCTTCAACTTCTCTTTCACAGTCAACTGAAGCACGTTCTCTTTCACTAGAATGATCACTAATATAAATAAGTTTCTGCTCAAAGTGAGATATAGTTGAATCATTTATATTCTTATCAAATAAATAAGTTCTAAGTAAACGATGTACCGTTGTATCAGGATAACGTCTAATAGGTGATGTAAAATGAGTATAACACTTGCTAGCAAGACCAAAATGGCCAAGATTTTCAGGTTTATAAACTGCTTTTTGCATACTACGAAGTAAAAGTGTTGATAAAACTTTAAACTCTTTTTTATCATCTAATTGTCTAATAATTCTCTGTATTGTAATTGGAGTATTATTTTTTAAATTAGCATTAACTTTATATCCCAAAGTTTGAACAAATCCTAAAAAAGCTCTTATTTTTTCTTCTTTAGGTGCCTCATGAACACGATAAATAAAAGGTAAATTCATAAAATATATATGACTAGCTACAGTTTCATTCGCAGCAATCATAAAGTCTTCTATTAATTTTTCACCAGTACCCCTATCTCTAATAGTAATTTCTGTTGGAACACAAGCATCATCTACCAAAATCTTAGCTTCATCTACTTCAAAATCAATATAACCACGACTTGTTCTATATTTTCTAAGAATTGTTGATAACTCTTTCATTAAAAGAAGATTATTAGCAAAATTTTCATAACCATCAGGAATTGTAGCTTTCTCCAACACTTCATTAACTTTCTTGTAAGTCATTTGTTTACATGATCTAATTACACTAGGGAAAATATCATAATTTACTAATTTTCCTTTACCATCAAACTCCATAATACAACTTATAGCAAGTCTATCTACATTTGGATTCAAAGAACAAATTCCATTAGAAAGTTCATGTGGTAACATTGGAATAACTCTATCAACCAAATATACGGATGTACCTCGCTCCATCGCTTCTTTATCAAGTGGTGAATCTTCTTTAACATAATAACTAACATCCGCAATATGAACACCTAATTCATAATGACCATTATTAAGTCTTTTTATAGAAATGGCATCATCTATATCTTTAGTATCATCACCATCTATAGTATAAATCATTTCACCTCTTAAATCTTTTCTATCTTTTAACTCATTTTCTAACACTTCATTAGGAATAGTTTTAACTTCTTCTTTAACATCATCTGGAAAATCCGTTGCAATATTATATTTTTTAACAATAGATAAAATATCAACACCAGGATCATTTTTATGTCCAATTACTTCTACAACTTCTCCTAAATATTTTCCATGATTATCGCATTTTTTATCAAGTTTTACAACAACTTTATGACCATCAACTGCATTTAATGATTTATCTCTAGGAATTTCTATATTAAGTTTAACTTTATCATCATCTAAAGTAATATAACCAATATTATTTTTAAAATTAATTTCCCCAATAAAATTATCAGCTTTTCTTTTAACAATTCTAACAATTCTACCTTCTAATTTAGGTACATTTTTACGACTTGTGATTTCAACTAAAACAATATCATCGTGAATTGCCCCATTCATATTTTCTTCTTTTATATAGACATCTTTATCATTATTATCTATATCAACAAATCCAAAACCTTTTTTATTGGCACGCACTACACCACGTTTTAAATGACTATCCCCAAGCATCATATACTTATCTTTATTAGAATGATATATTAAAGACTCATCTTCTAATTCCTTTAATATTTTAAGCATTTCTTTCACATCTTCAACATTTGATAAATTAAGTCTATCTTGAAGTTCTAAAGCACTTATAGCACTATCACTAATTTTTAAAACACTAATAATTTTTTCTCTCATATTAACACCTTCTATTCTCTATTAATATTATACCAAATATATATTTATTTTAAAAGAAAAAGAACCATTTGGTTCTAAAAAGAAGCTACTAAACAAATTATAAAAAATGCAAGTCCAAGAATTAAAGTAATACGACTAATAACTAATTCTGAACCTCTTTCTTTTCTCTGACTAAATAAATCACTATTTCCACCAGATATAATTTGAGCAGGTCCTTCTGATTTACCACTTTGTAATAAAACTAATATAATTAATAAAACTGAAATAACAATTAATACTACTTCCATGTTTTTCACCTCCAAATAAGACTAGTAATAGTCTATCATATTATAAGGAAAAAATAAAGTTTATTTGCTTAAGTTTTCTTCAATTCTAATTAATCTATTATATTTACACATTCTATCAGTCCTAGACATTGAACCAGTTTTAATTTGACCAAGACCCAAACCAACTGCTAAATCTGCAATAGTAGTATCTTCTGTTTCTCCACTTCTGTGAGAAATAATAGTTTTATAATTATTATCCTGAGCCATTTTTATAGTTTCTAATGTTTCAGTAATAGTACCAATTTGATTAACTTTAATTAATATAGCATTACCAGCTTTAATATCTATACCTTTTTGAAGATATTCTTTATTAGTAACAAATAAATCATCACCAACAAGCTGTATTTTATCCCCAAATTTTTCAGTAACTTTTCTAAAACCATCAAAATCATCTTCATAAACAGGATCTTCAATAGAAACAATAGGATAAGTATTAATTAACTCTTCATAATAATCAATTAACTCATCTAAATTTAAATCTTTACCTTCTCCTTTTAAATGATAAACACCATTATCATAAAATTCACTTGCTGCTACATCTATTGCATAATTAACATCAACACCTGGAATATAACCTGCATTTTCCACTGCTAAATTTAAAAGATCAAACCCTTCTTTATTATTTGTAAGGTTAGGAGCAAAACCACCTTCATCACCTACACCTGTTGAATAACCTTTCGAACTAAGTACTTTTTTTAAACTATGAAACACTTCACTTCCAACTCTAATTCTTTCTTTCATAGTATCTCTATTAGGAATAATCATATATTCTTGAAAATCAAGATTATTAATTGCGTGAGCTCCACCATTAATAACATTCATCATAGCTACAGGAAGATTTTTACCATTTCCAATATATTCATATAATTCTTTATTATGAGATAAACTAGCAGCTTTTAAAACAGCCATTGAAACACCCAAAATAGCATTAGCACCAAATATACTTTTATTTTTAGTACCATCAGCATCACACATTTTCATATCTATTTCTTTTTGATTATCAGAATCCATTCCAACAATAATTGGTTTAATTATCTCATTGACATTATTAACAGCATTTAAAACTCCTAAACCATTAAATCTTTTGTTATCTCCATCACGTTTTTCAACCGCTTCTCTAGAACCAGTTGATGCACCACTAGGAACTGAAGCTCTACCCATTATTCCATTTTCTAAAAAAACATCCACCTCAACTGTAGGATTTCCTCTAGAATCCATTATTTCTCTTGCTTTAACATCTACTATTTTCATAATTTTTCCTCCAATTAATGTATTAACAAAACATTATTATTTATTTAATTCAGATACTAAATCTTTAAATTCCTGACCACGTATTTCGCATTCTTTATATTGATCCCAAGAAGCTGATGCAGGACTTAAAAGTACAACATCACCATCACTCATATTATCAACAATATATTTAAAGCCATCTTTTAAATGTTCAGAAATATAAGTATCAATACCTAATTTAGTACCAAAATCCATTACTCTTTCACGACACTGTCCAATACCCAAAATCATTTTAACATTAGACATGTAAGGAGCAAGCTCTGAAAAATCTTGACCTCTTTCTAAACCACCTAAAATGATAATTGTAGGATTTTTAAAAGAAGATAAAGCTATTTGACTACATTTTATATTAGTCGCTTCTGTATCATTGTAAAATCTAACACCATTAACTGTATCAACATATTCAAGTCTATGTTCAACACCAATAAAATCAGATAAAATTTCTTTTATCACATCATTTTCTACTTTCATTTCTTTAGCAATCATAATAGCACCTAATGAGTTTTCAATATTGTGAATACCCGGAATTTTCAAAAGACTAGTATCCATAATCTCTTCATCATAATAATAAAGTTTATCATCTTTCAAATAAGCACCATTAATTTCTTTCTTACTAGAAAAATACTTTACAGTTGGTTTAATATCTTTAAGTTCTTCTATTACTTCATCATCTTCAATATTTAAAATAGCCACATCAGTACTAAGTTGATTCTTAAACATTCTAGCTTTAACTTCTTTATATTTTTCATAAGTTCCAAAAAAATCAATATGAGCCGGACTAAAATTAGTTATTAAAGAAATTTTAGGTCTGAATTCTAGAAAGTTAGCACTTTGTTGGCAACTAACTTCCATCACAATAATATCATCTTTTTTCAAATCATCTAAAAATCCACATAAAGGATAACCAATATTTCCAGCAAGATGTACTTTTTCACCATAAAACTCTTTTAAAATATTATATGTTAAAGTTGTTGTTGTAGTTTTACCATTAGTACCAGTAATACCAATCAAAGTAACATCATCTGGTAATAACTGATAAGCCATTTCCACCTCATTAATAACAGGTATATTAAGTTCCAATGCTTTTTTTACATATTTATGATTATTATTAATCCCTGGATTTTTAATGATATAATCTAGAGTCTCATCAATTAAGTCATCAGGATGCCCACCAAAGATACACTTTACACCCAAATCTTTTAATTCCTTAACTTGGTCTTTATCTTGTAAACCCTCATCTTTCCCATCATTCAAAATTACAACATTTTCTCGTTTAATTAAGTATTTAGCAGCAGCATAACCACTTCTAGCCATACCTAAAACTAATATTTTTTTATCTTTAAACATAATATCACCATCTCTATATTATATTATACTACTAATTAACATATTTTCAAAATTAAATTTTAATGTTATAATAATAAATATAGATAAAGGAGGTACCAAATGAAAATAATAACACTAAAAGAAAATGAATTTGATAGCTTTGCATATAAACATAAATATTCAAGCTTTTACCAAACATCAAGCTATGGAAAAACAATGAAAGACAGTGGATTTAATATTCACTATTTAGGAATAAAAGATGAAAACGGTTTTTTAATTGGTGCTTCCCTATTAGTTTATAAACAAATTTTTATGGGTAAAAAAATTGCCTATGCACCAAGAGGAATATTATTTGACTACACTGATAAAGAAAGAACTATAGAATTAGCAGAAAAATTAAAAAAATTATTAGGTAAACAAAATTTCTTAATATTAAGAATGGACCCATATATACCTGCAACAATAAGAAATAAATCAGGCAAACCAATTGATATGAATAAAGAGATAAATGACATAATGAAAAATATAAAAGAAGCAGGTTTTAAATATAAAGGAAAAAATAATTTTTTTGAAAATGAATTACCAAGATTTGAAGCAATTTTTTTATTGACAAAGAAAATAGAAATATTATATAAAGAACTATCAAAACCTACAAGACATAAAATTAATAGAGCATCAGGATGTGGAATAACAATTTACAAAGATACAACAAAAAATACAGATAATTTATATAAAATATGTAAAAATAAAACAGAACTTTCTAGCAAATATTTTAAAGATTTAGCTAATAACTTTGAAAATAGTAATGTATACTACTCTGTTTTAAACACTGATTCATTTGTAATAGAAGCTAAAAACAGATATGAGAAAGAAGTATTAAAAAATGAAGAATTAGCAAAAAAAATTCAAAGTAAACAAACTTCAACAAACACAAGAATATTAAATACAAAAATGGAATCAGATAAATTATTAAATATATATAAAAATGATTTAGTATTAGCAACTGATCTATTAAAAAAATATCCAAAAGGACTAGTAATAGGAGCAGCTTTAACAATAGAACACAATGATTCTTCATATTTAATAATAGATGGCTTTATAAAGGAATATAGTCACTTAAATAGCAGTTATTTACTAAAATGGTATATAATAGATGATTGTAAGAAAAGAGGCTTAAAATACTTAAATATGAATGCAATAACAGGAGAATTTAAAAAGAAAACACCATATACACATTTAAATGAAATGAAATTAGGATTTAATACAATACCTACTGAGTATATAGGTGAATTTGATTTAGTATTAAGTAATTTAAATTATGTACTTTATAAAAGTTTTAGCAAAGATAAAAATTATAAATTAAAAAATGAATTAGTAATTAAAACTGAAGAAAAGAAACCTAAAAAATAAGATTTCTTTTTTTATAAACAAAAAAAGCAAGGTGCAACCTTGCTAATTTTATTATTCAATAACTTCTGAAACAACTCCTGCTCCAACAGTACGTCCACCCTCACGAACTGAGAATTTAGTACCTTGTTCAAGAGCAATTGGATGTATAAGTTCAACTTCAAATTCAACATTATCTCCTGCCATTACCATTTCAGTTCCTTCTGGTAGGCTAATAACACCTGTTATATCAGTAGTTCTGAAATAGAATTGAGGACGATAGTTTGTGAAGAATGGAGTATGACGTCCACCTTCTTCTTTAGTTAGAACATAGATTGATGCTTTAAACTTAGTATGAGGAGTAACTGATCCTGGTTTAGCAAGAACTTGTCCACGCTCAACTTGTTCACGAGAAATACCACGTAATAAGATACCAGCATTATCTCCAGCTAAAGCTTGATCTAATTGTTTTCTAAACATTTCAATTCCAGTTGCAACTGTTTTTTGAGTTTCTTTAATACCAACAATTTCAACTTCATCATTAAGATTTAATGTACCACGTTCAACACGTCCTGTAACAACAGTTCCACGACCAGTGATTGTAAATACATCTTCAATACTCATTAAGAATGGTTTGTCAGTATCTCTTTCTGGAGTTGGAATCCATTCATCAACTGCAGCCATTAATTCTTCAACTGCTTTAACTGCATCTGCATCTCCTTCTAAAGCTTTTAATGCAGAACCACGGATGATTGGAGTGTTGTCTCCATCATATTCATATTTAGTTAATAAATCACGAATTTCCATTTCAACTAAGTCAAGTAATTCAGGATCATCAACCATATCACATTTATTCATGAACACAACCATTTTTGGTACTCCAACTTGACGAGCAAGTAAGATATGTTCACTAGTTTGTGCCATAGGTCCATCTGTAGCAGCAATAACTAAGATAGCACCATCCATTTGAGCAGCACCAGTAATCATGTTTTTAACATAATCAGCATGTCCTGGGCAGTCAACATGAGCATAATGTCTATTTTCAGTACTATACTCAATGTGTGCAGTATTAATAGTAATACCACGTTCTCTTTCCTCTGGAGCTTTATCGATATTATCGAAAGCAACCTTTTTGTTACCAAACTTACCATCTAATACTTTTGAAATAGCAGCAGTAAGTGTAGTTTTACCATGATCAACGTGTCCAATTGTACCAATGTTAACATGTGGTTTTGAACGATCATATTTTGTTTTTTCAGCCATAATAATTTTCCTCCTTACATTTTTTTATTACAACATATATTTTATCTAACAATTGATTTTTTTTCAACTGTTTTGATACATTTTTTATTAATTTTTATATTAGTTTCCACTTTTTTTAATAATTTCTTCTGCTATACTCTTAGGAGCTTCTTCATAATGATCAAAGAACATAACAAAGTTTGCTCTACCTTGAGTATTACTTCTTAAAGAAGTTGCATAACCAAACATTTCAGAAAGTGGTACCATAGCGCTTAATTTAACAGCACCTAATTGAGTGTCTTGTCCAAGTGGTTTACCACGACGACTAGTTAAATCACCCATAACATTACCAAAATATTCTTCTGGTGTTACAACATCAACTTTCATAATTGGTTCTAGTAATACTGGATTACATTTATTTTTCATTTCTTTAACAGCTAGACTAGCTGCAACTTTGAAAGCCATTTCATTTGAGTCAACATCATGATAACTACCATCATGTAAAGTTGCTCTAACATTGATTATAGGATAACCTGCAACAATACCATTTTGTAAAGCTTCTTGTAATCCTTTATCAACAACTGGTATATATTCACGAGGAACAACACCACCTACAACCTTATCAACAAATTCATAAATTTGTTCTTCACAAGGTTCAAATTCAACGCAGACATGTCCATATTGTCCACGTCCACCAGATTGCTTAATATACTTACCTTCACAATCACCTTTTTGTTTAATTGTTTCACGATAAGCAACTTGAGGTCTACCAACATTAGCTTCTACATTAAATTCACGCTTCATTCTATCAACGATAACATCTAAATGTAATTCACCCATACCAGCAATAACTGTTTGACCAGTTTCATGATCAGTATGAACTTTAAATGTTGGATCTTCTTCTGCAAGTTTTTGTAAAGCAAGAGCCATTTTATCTTGGTCAGCTTTAGTTTTAGGTTCAACAGCAAGTTCAATAACTGGTTCTGGAACAACTAAGCTTTCTAAAATAACTGGTTTCTTCTCATCACATAGAGTATCTCCAGTAGTAGTATTTTTAAGACCAACAGCTGCTGCGATATCTCCTGTATAAACATCACTAATTTCTTTACGAGTATTAGCATGCATTTGTAAAATACGTCCAATTCTTTCTTTACTATCTTTGGTAGAGTTAAGTACATAACTACCACTAGATAAATGTCCAGAGTAAACTCTAAAGAAAGTTAAACGTCCAACAAATGGATCTGTCATAACTTTAAATGCTAAAGCACTAAATGGTTCATTATCACTTGGATGACGCTCCATATCTTCACCATCTAAAGAAACACCTTTAATTGATGGAACATCAGTAGGACTTGGTAGATAATAGATTACTGCATCAAGAAGTAATTTAATACCCTTATTACCTAAAGCAGTTCCACACATTACAGGGAAAAATTCTGCTTTTAATACACCTGCACGAATTGCTTTTCTAAGCATTTCAACAGATATTTCTCCACCTTCAAGATAAGCTTCCATTAATTCATCATCAAAATCAGCAACTGCTTCAATTAATTCTTCTCTCTTAGCCTCTGCAACTGATTTTAAATCTTCTGGAATATCAATTTCTTCAGCATTTTCATCTTCTTTTCCATCATAATGATAAGCCTTCATAGTAACTAAATCAATTATACCATCAAATTGATCTTCAGCTCCTATTGGCCATTCAATTGGAGCATGTTTAACTCCTAATTTAGTATCAATAGATTTTAAACTAAATTCAAAATCTGCTCCCATTTTATCCATTTTATTAGCAAAAATGATTCTAGGAACTTTAAATTCACTAGCTTGTCTCCAAACTGTTTCAGTTTGAGGTTCAACACCTGCTTGTGCATCTATTAATGCAACAGCACCATCTAAAACACGTAAACTTCTACTAACTTCAATAGTAAAATCAACATGTCCTGGAGTATCGATAATATTATAACGATAATCCTTCCAATAAGCTGTAGTAGCAGCAGATGTAATTGTAATACCACGTTCTTGTTCTTGTACCATCCAGTCCATTTGGCTCTCACCATCATGAGTTTCACCTATTTTATGGATTTTACCTGTATGATATAAAATACGTTCTGTGGTAGTAGTTTTACCAGCATCAATATGAGCCATGATACCGATATTTCTTGTCTTTTCTAAAGACGTATCTCTTGCCATATATTTATCCTCCTACCATCTATAATGTGCAAAAGCTTTATTAGCTTCAGCCATTCTATGTGTATCTTCACGTTTTTTAACAGCGCCTCCAGTACCCTCAGAAGCATCAATTATTTCCATAGCTAAATTATTAGCCATACCTTTACCCCCACGACTACGAGCAAAACTTGTTAACCATCTAAGAGCCAAAGCTTGACTTCTAGCTGGTCTAACTTCTATTGGTACTTGATAGTTAGAACCACCTACACGACGTGATTTAACTTCAAGTTCTGGTTTAATATTTTCCATTGCAGTATTAAATACTTCAAGTGGATCTTTACCAGTTTTTTCTTTAACTTGTTCAAATGCATCATAAACTATAGTCTGAGCAGTTCCTTTTTTACCATCAAGCATTATACTATTAATTAATTTAGTAACAACTTTTGAATTATATATAGGATCAGCAAGAACTTCTCTTTTAACTGCACGTCTCTTACGCATCTTTAAATTCCTCCTTTCATGCTTTTAAATTACAAATTACTTTTTAGGTTTCTTAGCACCGTATTTACTACGACCTTGTTTACGTTCATCAACACCTGCTGTATCTAATGTACCACGAATAATATGATAACGTACACCGATTAAGTCTTTAACACGACCACCACGGATTAATACAACACTGTGTTCTTGTAAATTATGACCAATACCTGGTATATAAGTATCAACTTCTTTACCATTACTTAAACGTACACGAGCATATTTTCTTAAAGCTGAGTTTGGTTTCTTTGGTGTTTTAGTACCAACACGAGTACATACTCCACGTTTTTGTGGTGAACTAACATTAGTAGCTTTTTTCTTAATTGTGTTGATTCCAACATTTAAAACTGGAGCCTTACTTTTTTTCTTTTTACTCTTACGTTTGTTATGTATTAATTGGTTTATTGTAGGCATAAAATCTATCTCCTTTCTTGACACATACCCTGGTGTATCATTTTAATGTCTAAATATAAGTTTTGCCACGCAAAACTAATTAGAACGATACTAGTACTATATCATTATCATTATAAAAAGTCAATAAAAAAATTGAAAATTTATTCATTTTTGTGATTAATTTGTGATAATGTCTTAAGTATTAACTTGCAAAAATGTCCCGATGTTATATAATAATCCACTGGTGGTGGAAAGAAAGTGAAAGAGGTAAAATTAAGAATGAAAGAAAAAGATAAATATGAAATTATAAAA
>JAZUAY010000115.1:0-4628 GCA_045638205.1 Bacilli bacterium | reverse complement strand
ATTACAAAACTATATATAACTTTTTGATATTTTTTATAATATATAAAAGTTGCTATCAATAACCCTATTACTATTATTAAATCTATATACATCTTAAATCTCCTTTATAAATTGATTGTTTTCCTTTTCTTCCTTAATGCTAGTTTTTTCACCATGACCTGGATATAATACAATGTTTTCATCATATTTTATTATTTTTTCTAAACTTTCTCTCATAGCTTGTTCATCACCACCTGGTAAATCACATCTACCAATGGTTCCTTTGAAAATAAAATCACCATCAAACATAACTTTTTCTTCTTCAAAATAAAATGTTATTAAATCTTTGGCATGACCTGGTGTGTAAATAACACTAAATTTAAAATCTCCTACTGTATATTCCTTTTCTTCAGTATTGCTTCTTTTAAATATTTTAGTATGTCTTTTTAAAAAGTTTCTTAAAGCTCCTACATGATCAAAATGGGCATGTGTTATTAAAATACCTGCTACTTTACAATCACCTATAGCCTCTTTTATTTTTAAATAGTCATCTCCTGGATCTACTATTAAACATGATTTATCTTTTTTTAATATATAACAATTTTCATCTAGTACACCTGTTACTACTGTGTTTATTTCCATATAATCTTCTCCTAACTATAAATATTTTACCTTTTTATTCTCTTTATTTCAAGACTCTTTTATACTTTTTCTTATTTTATTTGTAAAGTTTAATTAAATGTAGTATAATAGTTAATTGTTTGTGAGGGGTATTTATGCAAAATATAAATAAATTTGGGATTGAAATAGAGTTTGATGAAGTTTCATTAATGCGTATTACATTAAAAATCAAAGAGCTTTATGATAATAATATTTTAACTAAAAAAGATGATTATAATTATCCTTATTGGAATGTTGTAGAAGATGAATCTATTACTTATACTAAACAAGGATTAGAATTTGGTGGTGAGGTTGTAAGTCCAATACTTACTTTAGATGAAAAAGACGAAATAAAATTAATTTGTGATGCTTTGTATAAGGCTCAGGCAGTAGCCTCTAGAAGATGTGGAGGTCATATTCATTTTAGTAGTGATATTTTAGAAAACAATCCTAAATATTTTTATAATTTAATGCTTTTATGGAGTGCTTATGAAGATGTTATTTATAAGTTTGGTTATAATGGTGAAGGGCCTAGAATCCCAACTTCTAGTTTTGCAACTCCAATATATCTTGATTTTGAATATAAAAAACCATTTATTAAAACAGCATCTTGCATAGAAGAAATATTCCATAATTGTAAATTTAAGAAGAATTATGGTCTTAATTTCTGTAATTTTTTTCATTCGTTTATTGATGATGGTTATAAAAGTACTATTGAAGTCAGGTCTCCTAATGGTACTATAGATTATGATGTTTGGATAAATAATATTAATTTTTTTATGCATCTATTTCAATTTGCTAAAAGTAATAATCTAGATATTGAAAAATTAGAATATATGATATTTGATAATAATTATCCTCCTCTTTTATACGAAGCAGTTAATTATTTTAATAATGTTAATATAGGTAAGGCTTATGAACTTGCTAATATGATTTATGATAAAACAAGTGATAAAGAAAAGTTTATAAAACAATATAAAAAGACTAAATAAATTAGCCCATTACTTGTCCTCCATTGTTATGTAAGACTTGTCCTGTGACATATGATGAATCATCGCTTGCTAAATAGACAAATGTTGGTGCAAGTTCATATGGCATTGCCCCTCTAGCCATCGCGGCATCACTTCCCAATGATGGGATTTTTTCTTTTTGCCAACATGCTGGTTGTAGTGGTGTCCAGTAAAAACCTGGTGCAATAGCATTAACTCTGATATTTTTTAAGGCAAGATTTCTTGCTAAGGCTCTAGTAAAGCCAACTATCGCTCCTTTTGTTGTTACATAATCAATTAACTGTGGGTCTCCATAAAATGTTGTAACAGATGATAAATTTATGATAGAGGCACCACTTTTTAAGTATGGTAATACTTCTTTAGTTAAATAAAACATTCCATAAATATTAACTTTCATTGTCCAATCAAACTGTTCATCACTAATATTTTCTAGTTTATCTTGTTGATACTGTACTCCAGCATTATTAACAAGTACATCAATCTTACCGTATCTCTCCATTGTTTTTCTAACTATTTCTTTACAAAATTTATGTTTAGTTATATCTCCTTTAATTAATAAACACTCTCCACCTAAACTATTTATATAATTTCTTGTATCATATGCATCCCTATCTTCATTTAAATAAACAATAACTACCTTAGCACCTTCTTTTATGAAAGCGATTGATGCAGCACGCCCCAGTCCACTATCTCCTCCAGTTATAATTATAACTTTATCTTTTAATTTATCACTACCTTTATAATTTGGATTATCAAATATAGGAAATGGTTTCATTAAATATTCCATACCAGGTTGAATATTTTGTTCTTGCTCTGGTGCCATTATATTATAAACTGTACTCTTAATACCTGTTCTTCCATTATATTTATAATAATTATTCCCAAATTTATAATCGTAATTCATTATCCTTCCTCCTACATTATTTATATGTAATTAGAAAGTTTTAGTGATAATTAACTAAAAAAGACTTATGTTAAATCTATAACATAAGTCTTTTTCTTATTAAAATACCAACTATTAATTAAGAATTAAGAATCTCCATAAGGCATTGATATCTCATAAGGTTTACTTGCTGATCCATCTGCAATTGATCTCCTGGTGCTGTTAGATTTATTTCTGTTATATTATCTTTTATTTCAACTCCTGTTGGATCTGGTTTTTTAACAGTTACTGTACAACTTGCAGTATGTCCTTTAGAATCACTTGCTGTAATTATTACTTTACCAGTTAATCCCGGTACACTTTTTGCTGTAACTTGACCAGTTGAATCTACTACTGCAATTGTCTCATTAGATGAAGTCCATGTCACTTCTTTATTTGTTGCATAATCTGGTGTTATCGTTGCAGTTAACTTTTCACTTTGACCTTCTTCAAGTGTCATACTATTTTTATTTAATGTTATTCCATTTGTATTAATATGTGTATCTGTTCCATATACATTTACTTTTATTGTAAAGAATTTACTTTCTCCTGTTATTTCATAGTCTTCTGATACCCACATTCTTAAAATATAATAATCTGTTCTAGAATTTGTTGTATTATCACTATATAGTATCATTTCTCCCATTGGTGTTCCTATCTCTGTTGTTGCATTGATTGGTGTGAATCCTGTTGGTTCATGAACTGAAGTGTATGTTCCTTCGGCACCTGATGTTGACTTTTCTAGATAGATTCTTACATCGTTATTTCCTAAAGTACCTAAATAAAATGCCAGACTTTTGGTTTTAGCATTTTTTGTATAATAAAAAAATATAGCAATTAGTATGATTCTTTTGCTATATTTTTATTTTTTTATGGTGTTCCAGGACAGATTCGAACTGCCGGCTTTCCGCTTAGGAGGCGGATACTCTATCCAGCTGAGTTACTGGAACATATTTCTTTTTTTATTATATCAAATTTTGTAATTTATGTAAATTAAATTTGACTTATCAAATCTATTATTGTATTATGTTTTTATACGGGGAGATTTTGTTATGGAATTAGATTTTAGAAAAATTGTTGAATTACTAAAAGGTAGAAAGGATCTTTTTAATATTATTGATAGTTATAATGATATTTATTTAATTCAAAGTGAATATCATAATGGGCTTGCTATATTTAATGCATATTTAAATCAATTTGAAACAGAGTTTATTAATTATAATTATAGACATGTATTTAATGATGAGGCTGATTTGTTTTTAATAGAATATAATAATAAATTATCAGCATATGATAATAAAAATAGAAAATTTGTATTTAAAAATTATGATATAATGGAAAAATATAATGATTTTAAACTTGTTAAACTTAAAAGTATTGATAATAATCTTCATTTATTTGATTCATTTACTTTTGGCTTTGAAAATGATATTTTTGATTTAGAATTAGAGTCTTGTGACTTTATATCTCATTATTTAAAAAATACTAGTGATTACTTTTTATCATTAAAATGTAATAATCTATGTGGTTTATATAGATATAAAGAAGGTATGAGAACACCTTTTGTTTATGATGATATTTTTGCTATTAATTCAAATGAATATAAAACTAACTCTTTTATTCTATTTAAATTAGATGATATTTATACTTTATTTGATCCTTGGAATGAAAAAACTACTAACTATTTTGATTCCTATAAATTAGATAAGAATAATAACAATATTTTATATACTAAAATAAATAATAATATTACAGCTTTTACTTATGGTGATTATTTTAAAAACAAGAGTGCTATTGGTGTTGGTAAATTATTTGAGGCTGAAGGTAAGGATATATCTTGTTATAAGTTTGATAATAATGATATTTTTAAACTAACTAATAATGATAGTAAAAAAACTTTGGTTACTGGTAATATTATAAAAGATTTTGATGATAATAATGTATTTTATTTAATAAATGATTGCTTTGATGATATTAAACTTGATAGAGAAAATAAATTATTTTATTTGTTTGATGATGATAAAATAGGTTTTTATGTTATTAATTCAACAAAAGAT
>JAZUAY010000114.1:0-6990 GCA_045638205.1 Bacilli bacterium | reverse complement strand
ATTTACAAAAAATCTTTTGATAAGAGCAATAATATTATTAATAATAAGTATGATATATTTAGGCATTGATCAAAAGATAGAAGAAAAGGAAAGAGAAATACTAAAACCAAGAATAAAAAACAAAAAATGCTAAAAACTATTAAAAAAAATTGTTTCGTTTTTTTAAAAATTATGATATAATAATGATTAGTTAGATAACTAGTGAATATTTTGGAGGTTAAACTATGGCACTAAACAATTTAAAGAAAATGATCATGGGGGACGGAGAAGATATAAATGAAGATGGAGTAGAAAAGAAAGTTGAAGAAAAATTCTATTCATCTACAAGAGAAGAATATTCTTCTAAAAATGGTATGGCTGGTAGCAAGATGATGTTATTAGAACCACGTGCATACTCTGAGTCTCAACAGATAGCAGATTATTTAAAAGCACGTAATGCCGTTGTAGTAAATTTAAAAAGAGTTACACCTGAACAAGCAAAGAGAATAGTAGACTTTTTAAGTGGAACTATTTATGCAATAGGTGGAGATTTACAAAAATTAGGTGGTGGCATATTTTTATGTACACCAAATAATGTTGATGTAGAAGGAAAAATATCTTCAGATGAAAGAGACACAAAAGAATCATCTAAGAAAACTAAAGTAGAAGAAGATGACGATTTTAATTGGTAATAATTAAATAAAATTCAGGGGAAAAATCATGCAAAAGTTTAAAATTGAAGCGAATGGTTATAATAAAGAGGAAGTAAATTTATTCATTAATAATTTTATAAAAGAGACAGAAAGCTTATTAAAAATATGTGAAAAACAAAAGAATTACATAAAAACATTAGAAAATAAAATTAATGAATATAAAAATTTAGAAGAAGAAATTATAAAAAAAGCCAAAGATTATGCAAGCGTTATAGTAAATGATGCTTTAAAAAAATCTAGCGATATAGAAAAAGAAAGAGTTATAATGGAAAAAAATTTAAAACATTTTAAACAAAGAATGAATAAACTTTTGCAAGATGAAAATATATTATTAGAAGAAATAAATAAATTAGTAGTAACAGATGAATAATCTGTTTTTTAAAAAAATATTGTAAATATAATATTTTTATGATATATTATAAAACATATTTAAAGCAAGTGCGAAAGACGGAAAAATAAAGAAAATTTGACAGAGAGCTTTACAAAAGGTGGGAGTAAAGTAATGAGTAATATTTTTCGGATCACTTTCAAGTGCCCTTTAAGGATAAGTTAAAGGCGGGTTTTACACGTTACGTATAATGAGTACAAATTAAGGTGGTACCACGAGAACATTTCGTCCTTATAGGAAGAAGTGTTCTTTTATTATAATAGAAAGGAATGATTACATGATAGTAAACATTATTTTATTGGTATTAGGTTTTGTAGTTTTAATAAAAGGTGCCGACATTTTTGTAGATGGAGCTAGTAATATTGCACTCCATTTTAAAGTTTCAAAAATGTTAATTGGTTTAACTATAGTAGCATTTGGAACATCAGCGCCAGAGTTTGCCGTAAGTATTAAATCTCTAATATCAGGCAGTGGTGATATAGTACTAGGTAATGTAATAGGTAGTAATATTTTAAATATTGTATTAATACTAGGTACGGCATCTATGTTTCATTCATTAAATGTTAAAAATGCAACTGTAAAAAAAGAATTACCAATAACCATATTAATAACATTACTTTTTTCCACAGTTTTAGTGGATAATGTATTTGATAGAGGTGCAAAAAATGCTATTACTAGAAGTGATGGTGTAGTAATACTTTTATTCTTTTTAGTTTTCATATATTATTTAATAAAAATGATGAGAAATAAGATAGAAGATGATGAAGAAAAAAATAATATGTCTTTAATAAAAGCCATATTGTTTACATTATTAGGAATAGCATCCATTATTTTAGGAAGTAATTTAGTAGTTGATAATGCATCTAGTATTGCCAAACTTCTTGGAGTAAGTGAAAGAATGATCGCTCTAACAGTAGTAGCACTTGGTACTTCACTACCAGAATTAGTAACAAGTATAACAGCAACAAAAAAAGGTGAGTATGATATAGCAATAGGAAATGTAGTAGGTAGTAACATTTTTAATATAGGAATAGTGATTGGCATTCCAGTAGCATTACTTGGAACTATACCAAATATAACAGTTAATATAGTAGATATCATGGTAATGATTTTAGCAAGTATATTATTATTTATATTCTCGTTTAATGATAGAAAGATAACAAAAAAAGAGGGAATGATATTCTTAATTATATTTATAATATATTACTCTTACATAATATTTATATAGAAAGGATAATTTAACATGAAACATTACAAAGATTACAAAGAATATAAAGAAAAACAAAGAGGCAAAATAAAAAATAATATACGGTATAAAAAATATATTTTTGAAGATGAAATATTAACTATTTATCAAAATAGAGTGCGGGTAAGTGAATATCAAGATAATAAAAATATTAGAATGATGTTTACATCCAAAAATTGTGGTATTATGCGAGAAGCAATTAATCCAACAAGTGAAGAATTTAATGATATTTTAAAAACATATTTAGAAATAGAAAAAGAGTATTCTAATCCAATAAAAAAAGTAAAAAGATTAGTAAAAAAAATTGGGAGGTAAAATTATGAAGTTTGAAAAATTAACAGTAGGAGAAGTAAAAAAAGTTGAAGAAGAAAGATTAAAAAGTTGGGATGGAGTATATAATATACTTAATAAGACAATTGATAAAAGAAAAGATAGTGATAAGTTTGTATTTTATGATGGCCCAGCAACAGCAAATGGCTTTCCAGGACTACATCATATGATGGCTAAATTTTTAAAAGATGCTTTTTGTAAGTACCAAACAATGAGAGGACATAAAGTATTAAGAAAAGTTGGTTGGGATACACATGGCTTACCAGTAGAATTACAAGTGGAAAAAGAATTAGGTTTTAAAAACAAAACTGATATTGAAAAATTTGGAATTGAAAAATTTAATAAAGAATGTAAAAATATTGTATGGAAAAATGAAGAAGCTTTTACGCGCCTTACAGAAGAAATGGGGCAATTTATAGATTTAAAGAATCCATATGTAACATATGACAACAATTATATAGAAACAGAATGGTGGATTTTACAAAAATTTCATGAAGAAGGTTTATTTTATGAAGGAAGTAAAATATTGCCATATTGTCCAAGATGTGGAACAGGCTTAGCTTCACACGAAGTAGCGCAAGGTTATGAAGAAATAACAGCAAATACAGTAATAGTACCATTTAAAAAGAAAGATGAAGATGTATATTTTCTAGTTTGGACAACAACACCATGGACCTTATCATCAAATGTAGCATTATGTGTAAATCCGGATGAGATTTATGTAAAAGTAGAAAGTGAAGGTTACAAATTTATTTTAGCAAAAAAATTAGTGCCACAAGTACTAGGTGAAGATGTTAAAATATTAGAAGAATATAAAGGAAAAGAACTTGAATATACAGAATACGTTCAATTAATAAAAGATTTTGAAGTAAATAAAAAGGCATTTTTCATAACCTGTGATGATTATGTAACAATGGAAGATGGAACTGGAATAGTACATATCGCCCCAGCATTTGGAGAAGATGACAATAAAGTAGCCAGAAAGTATGACCTACCATATTTAAATCCAGTAGGAGAAGACGGAAAATATACTAGTGGAACATGGAAAGGCATGTTAGTATTTGATGCTGATTTAGAGGTAATAAAATATTTAAAGGAAAATGATAAGTTATTCAAAAAACAAAAAGTAAAACATCAATATCCACATTGTTGGAGATGTCATACACCGCTTATATATTATTCTAAACCAAGTTTTTATTTAGAAACAACAAAGTTAAAATATAAAATTATAGAAGCTAATAAAAAAGTTAATTGGCATCCATCATTTGTAGGAGAAAAGAGATTTGGTAATTGGTTAGAAAATATGAAAGACTGGGCCATTTCTAGAAATCGTTATTGGGGAACACCACTTCCTTTATGGAGATGCGAGTGTGGACATGATGAGATGATAGGTTCACGCAAGGAGTTAGTAGAAAAAGCTATAGAAGATATTGATGAGACAATAGACTTACATAGACCATATGTAGATGATGTTCATCTAACTTGTCCAAAATGTGGTAAGAAGATGAGCCGAGTAACTGATGTTATAGATTGTTGGTTTGACAGTGGTTCAATGCCTTTTGCTGAGTATCATTATCCTTTTGAAAATAAAGATCTATGGGAAGAACAATATCCAGCTGATTTCATCGCTGAAGGAATTGACCAAACAAGAGGATGGTTTTATACATTATTAGTAATAGGGGTATTTGTAACAGGTAAGTCACCATATAAAAACGTACTTGTCAATGACTTATTATTAGATAAATATGGTAAGAAAATGAGTAAGAGCAAAGGAAATATTGTAGAACCGTTTACAACAATAGAAAAATATGGAGCAGATACTGTAAGATTCTATTTACCTTATGTCTCTCCAGTATGGACACCACTTCGTTTTGATGAAGAAGGTTTAAAAGAAATTTATTCAAAATACTTATCAACATTTAAAAATGCATATTCATTCTTTGAGATGTATGCAAATGCTGATGATATAGATCCAAGAACTTACTATAGTGAAGTAGAAACACGTGATTTAATAGATAAATGGTTACTTTCTAAATTAAATAAATTAGTTAAAGATGTAACAGAAGCATATGAAGAGTATGATTTAAATAAAGTAGTAAGAAAAATAGTACCATTTTTAAATGATGATTTATCAAATTGGTATATTAGAAGTAATAGAAGAAGATTCTGGGATTCTGAGATAAATGAAAGCAAGGAAGCCGTTTATCAAACATTATATGAAGCATTAGTAACACTAGCAAAATTAACTGCACCAATAACACCATTTGTATCAGATGAAATTTATACAAAACTAACAAATGAAGAGTCAGTTCATTTAGCAGATTTTCCAACATACAATGAAAATTTAATCAATGAAAAAATTGAAGAGAAAATGGATTTAGTAAGAGATCTTTGTAGTTTGGGAAGAGATGCTAGAGAAAGTGTAAATATTAAAGTACGTCAACCAATTAAAGAAGTAATTCTTGATAAAAACGTAGAAAATATTATTAAAGATATTGATGGTATTATAAAAGAAGAGTTAAATGTAAAAGAAATATTATATAAAGAAGATATGACAGAATACCTAACATATTCTTTAAAACCCAACTTTAAAATACTAGGTAAGGAATTAGGACCAAAGATTAAACTATTACAAGAAGTACTTAAAAATTTAACTAGTGAAGAAGCAGCAAGTGTTGAAAAAAGTCCACTAACAATTAAATTAGAAAATGAAGATTTTACAATAGATAGTGTTAACACCATAAGAAATATTGAAGTTAAAGAAGGTTTCTCATCTCGTGCAGATAATAAAACTGTAGTAGTGCTAAATACTACATTAGATGAAGATTTAATTTTAGAAGGACTTGCTAGAGAATTTGTAAGAACAGTACAAAGCATAAGAAAGGAAGCTGACTTTATTATAACAGACCATATTAATATTTATTACAGTGGTGATGAAGACATTGATAAAATGCTAGATAAATTTAATGAATATGTAAAAGCTGAAACATTAACAGAAAAAATAGAAAAAGTTGATTGTAACAAGTCATATGATTTAAATGGTCATGAATGCAAAATAAGAGTTGAAAAAATATGAGATATCCAAAAGAATTAAATAAAAATATGAATATAGGAGTAACTGCAACATCTATGGGAGTTACAGATCCTATTAGAATAAAAAGACTAGATAGGGCATACAAATACTTATGTGATTTAGGATACAAAATAATTGAAACAGATAATGCCAGAAAAACAGAAGGCATTGTAAGTTCGAGTGGAAAAATTAGAGCACAAGAATTTATTGAATTATGGACAAATAATAAAATATCAATGATTTCACAAGTTGCAGGCGGAGAATTTTTAGTAGAAATGTTACCATATTTAGATAAAGAAAAATTAGATTTAAGCAAGATTAAATGGGTAACAGGCTATTCTGACTCATCACTTTTAAACTTTTATCTAACTACTAAATATGATATAGCAACAGTAACATGTGACAATATTCAAAGCTTTGGACTTGATAAAGTAGATGATTCAATGACTAAACAATTAGAAATATTAAATCAAAAAGAAAGTATTCAAAAAAGTTTTAAATATTATGAAGAAAAAAGTGGACATAATGATGAAGATGTAATGAAACCATTAAATTTAACTGAAAAAGTTGAATATAAAAGTTTATATGAAGATAAAAAAGTAGAAATCAAAGGAAGACTTATAGGTGGTTGTATTGATGTTTTAACACAAGTTTTAGGAACAAATTATGACAACACTTTATCTTTTATAAAAAAATATGAAAAAGATGGTATTCTATGGTATTTAGAAAATTGTGAATTAAGTGTAGCAGAGTTATATAGAAGATTATTTCAAATGAAACAAGCAGGATGGTTTAAAAGTACCACAGGTTTTATAATAGGAAGAACAGCAAGCAAGGAAGACTATTTTGATCTTACATATGTTGATGTTTTGCATAGAGTTTTTGATGATTTAAAAGTTGATGTAATATATGATGTTGATTTTGGACATATTGCACCACAGTGGACAATGATAAATGGATCATTATCAACATTCACATATGAAAATAAAAAAGGAAAGATAAAACAAGAGTTAGTTTAAAAAATATGAAAAAGACCAAATTAGCAAATTAAGGGTCTTTTTTTAGTGAATTTGACAAAATCCCCTAGGGAATTTAGCAAATTGATGGACTTTTTCAAGTGAATTTAACAAATTTATTGTTTGCATAAAAATAAATCTTATTATATAGTAGGTTCGCCTTTGGCACTTATAGTGCAATTAAAAAGGTGAAATGTGGTGATTTTATGGAAATTAAAAAAATAAAAATAGGTGATCCTAACAGT
>JAZUAY010000113.1:0-1662 GCA_045638205.1 Bacilli bacterium | reverse complement strand
TGTAGATATAGTATTAGGAGCTCATCCTCATTGTATTCAGCCTATTGATATAATAGATGACACAGTTATTTATTACTCATTAGGAAACTTTATAAGTAATCAAGGTGATATAGTAGATAAATATGGTATGAAAGTAATTATAGGTATGTTAGGAACACTAAATATTACTAAAACAGTTGATGGAGATAATACCTCAGTTGAAATAAACAATGTTGGAGCTGACCTGCTTTATACATATGATAAAAACAATTCCAATTATCAGGTAATACCATTTAGTATGATGCATGATAATACATATTTAAATAATTACGAATCTGTATATGAAGAATTTAAAAATATATCAACCAAATTAAATGAAAATATTATTATAGCTCCTTTAGGAAGCAATTAAAAAAGAAGGTTTGATGATTATAATACCTTTAAAGTTCACACTAAATAAAAAGAACATAAAAATATGTTAAAATTTATTTAGAAAGAACTTTGGAGGTGTTTTTTCATGGGTAAACATAAAAAATGGACTTTAGAACAAAAAATTCAAATAGTTAAAGAATTTAAAAAAGGTGCAACTATATCATATCTAAATAATAAATATGGAATATCTGGATGTGGAACAATTAGTAGATGGAATCAGGAATATGATAAAGGAATAATAGCTAAAGATAATCGGGGTAAGAGGAAATATCAAACAGAATTGGAGGATATAGATATATTAAAAAAATCTTATGCTCTTCTGATGGAAATCCGCTCTCAGCAACACAAATAGAAAAATATCAAATTATAGATAAATTAAAAAATGAATATCCAGTTTCAAGAATATGTAGAGTATTAAATGTTAATAGAAGAAGTTATTATAAATGGTGTAATATTGGAAAACCAATAGCAAATAACTTTAAACAAGAAATTGCCGATATGATATCAGAAGAGCACAAAAATTTAAAAGCTATATATGGAACAATACGATTAAAACATCATATAAAAAATAAGTTTAAAATAAATTTAAATCACAAATTAATTAGAAGATATAAATACATTTTGGGTTTAGAAACACTTAAACGTACAAAAAAAGGATTATCAGTAACAAACGCAAAAGAAAAGAACCTTAATAATAAGGCTCAATACTTAATTGAATGTAACTTTAACTCAGATGTATTCGGTCAAAAACAATCATCTGATGTTAGCTATATAAATTGTTCTGATGGAACATTATATTTATCAGCTGTTAAAGATTACTTCAATAACGAAATTGTATCATATTCAACTTCAAATCACAATGATATAAATTTAATTAAAAATAGTTATAAAAATATAAAACCACAAGACGGAAAAATAATAAATACAGATCAAGGAGCAGTATATTTTGCTTATGAATATATAGAACTTGCGGAAACGTTAGGTTTTACTAGAAGTATGTCGCACAAAGGACATTGTTGGGAAAATTGTCCAATAGAAAATTGGTTTTTCCAATTAAAACGTGAATGGCTTGTTCAATTTAATAAATTAACTAGAAAACAAGCTTCTGAAGAGATAAAAAAATACATTCATTGGTATAACAATGAACGTATTCAAAAGAAACTTGGATACTTGTCTCCTGTACAGTATCGTCTAAAATATACAAATTAATTAATCTTTTTATTTAGTGAGTACTTGACAGGTACTAGCATC
>JAZUAY010000112.1:0-2931 GCA_045638205.1 Bacilli bacterium | reverse complement strand
TTTTTCTTCTAAAAGTTTAGAAAGTTCTTCTTCATCTTTACTTCTATCACTATTTTTATTTTTCTCTTGTAAAATTAATCTATCACTATTTAATTTAGAAACTTCTGAAGAAAGTTCTATTAATTTTTTATTATATTCACTTAATTTGTTTTCTAAATCATCTAATTTCTTATTATTCTCAATTGCAACAACGTCACTTTTACTATTATTACTAGCTTCTATACTTATTTTTTCTTTAATATCTTTTAATTTTTCTTTTAAAGCACTACTTTCTTTATCAAAAGCATAAATATCATATGTAATTAAACTAATATCAAGACTCTTATATTTTTTAGAAACTTCAATATACTCTTTTGCCTTTTCACTTTCTTCTTTCAAAGGATCTATTTGACTTTCTAATTCTAAAATTATATCATTAACTCTATCTAAATTATTATGAGTTTTATCAAGTTTTCTAATCGCTTCTTCTTTACGTTTTTTATATTTTAAAACACCTGCTGCTTCTTCTAAAATAATACGTCTAGCTTCTGGAGAATTAGAAATAATTTCAGACACTTCACCTTGACCAATTATATTAAAAGATTCTCTTGATACACCAGTATCTAATAATAAATTAGTAATATCTTTTAATCTACATCTATTATTATTAATAAAGTATTCATTTTCGCCACTTCTATATGCTTTTCTTTTAATAGATACATCAGAATAGTCAAGTTTTAAATAATGATCACTATTATCAAAAATAAGTTCAACAACTGCAATATTAAGAGGTTTTCTTGATTTACTACCAGTAAAGATTACATCACTCATAGTCTTATCTCCTCTTAAAGATTTAACAGACTGTTCTCCTAGTACCCAACGAACTGCATCAACAACATTACTTTTACCAGAACCATTAGGTCCAACAATACAAGTTATTTCATCATTTAATTTAATATCTAGTTTGTCAGCAAAACTTTTAAATCCTGACATCTTAATTTCTTTTAAATACATAATTATCAATCCTCTATCATCAATTATACATTAATTTCAATGGTTTATCAAGAAAAAAACATGTTATCTACGCCTAACATATTTTTCTCTTCCAATATATTTAAAACTATTCATATCTGCTGCTCTAATACTTCCTATATTATCATCTTTTATTTTTAATACTAATTCTTTAATATCAGTATTTTTAAAAATATATTCTGCATATTGTTCAGTAAGCATTGTTGCATAATTTTGTTTTCTTTTATCAGGTAATATTCCAATTGATAGTTCATGTTCAGAATTTTCAGTAGCCATAGAAATAATACCAATAGGATATAAATCATTATAATATGCAATATAAAAATAATTATCTTTATCTATTTCTTTTCTCATTTTAGTTCTTTGTATAACATAAAATAAATCTCCTAAATATTTACTTGTATAATAATCTCTATTTAATTTATTAATGGTTTCAATATGCACAGGATTATATTCACTAAATTCTTCTAATTTAAAATGATCTAATATAATATCCATAATTATCACCAATTATATTGTATCATTCCATTAAAACTTCATCAAGTATTTACCACTTTAAATCTAAATAATTAATTTATTACAAAAAAATAACTGATGCACCAAATTAATGGATATCAGTACTATTTGCTATTTTTTTAGCACTTTCTCCTCCATAAAGGCCTTTATAACCATAATCATTGAATTTTCCATAGTTATTAACACCAGCTTTCTTAGCTGTATCAAATAATATTTTATTTTTATTCTTAACATTAATTCTAGTATAAAGTCTTTTTTCATTCTCGGTTAGTTTTGAATATTCCTGCTCTGTTAATTCCATTTTTCGTGTTTGAACAGCAAAATAAGTTTGTCCTAGTGCAACTGTTTTTTTCTTGGATTAGCATTTTGAACTATTAAATAACATGCATATCTCGAAAGCTTGTAATCTATATTTTTTTTTTCGTAGTAGCACCAGCTTTTACGATTTTCCTTTCAAAGGGAAAATGGTCTTCAACTTTCTGCTTACTAAAATCATTATATCGATGATAAATATGTTTGTAAATACAATTGTATTATTTTTTTATTCTGCTAAAACTTCATCAAGTCTTTTTAAATTAAAGCCTTTTTGTTTAATATATTTAATAGCAACATCCACCTCATCTACACTTCTAGGCATTTTAAAAATAACACCACTTGATAATTTATTACTTATAGTTTTATATGTATTATATTTAACATTAACAGTAGGAATAACTGTATGCATATTATATTTTTTACATAAATTAAGAAGAGTTATTCTCTTATAATCACTAAAACAATATTTAGCATCAACCTTAGTTAATTCTTTAAGTTTATCTAAACTATCTTTAAAATAAACTTCTTTTAAACTACCATTATAAGATAATATTTCAACTTCCATACCCTCTTCAATCATATTTAAAACAAGTCCTCTATTATTTTCTAAAAACAAACCATCTACAAAAAAACTAGCTTTCACATCATTATCTGATAAAACAGTAAGAATATCCATAATATTATCATCACGACTAACAGTATAAACAAGCGCTACATCATTAGTATCATCTCTTCCCCTATTAATATATTTATTAAAATTATCATTTATAGAAAGAACAGGTTTAACTTCTTTAAAGACATATAAACTATCATTATATTCTCCATAATCTTTCATTTTTTCATAACTTTTATCTAAATCTACTACTTTAGCATTAACTCCTGGAGTTATAATATCACCACTAATTTTAGCATTAATAGATTTTTTTTCATAATTATTCTTTTTATTCTTAATTTCTTTCATAATAGGATTATTATTTTTAATAAGTGATGAAGCAAGTTTTGTGTAATAGAAACTAATAAATAATAAAGATATGCTAAAAGAAATTTCAAAGATTTTTTTCATCTACTTCACCTATTAAATTTTATGAA
>JAZUAY010000111.1:0-2095 GCA_045638205.1 Bacilli bacterium | reverse complement strand
TTTAAATCTATTCCTGTATAATAATTAATTATATTATTTATAAAAGGTCTTGTTAATTCATGTTTATACAAATATTTAAATGTAGTATCATAAGAACATTCTAGAAATCTTTTTGTTTTTGTCATAAATATCACCTCGCTTTCTACCAGTAGTGCTGGTTGGGTGATAATATATCATAAGAAAAAAACTCATGCAAAAAGGCAAATTTGTATTTTTAGCAAAAAAATAAGTATGAAAAAAGCATTTTCTCCTAGTAAAAATGCTTTTTTAGTATCTGTTTTTTGACTTAATGTGCTAATTTAGTATTCTATTTAATTATTATTATTCTACTAACACCCATGGGTTATTAGAACTTCCATCACCTGATGCATCTGCTTTTGCCGTTGATTTTAACGAAAGAATTGGACGAATCGCTCCACTAACATTTCTACTTCCTGTACCACCACAATTATTATAATACAAAGGATATCCATTTACAGCCGTATCCGTAACAACGCCAGTAGTAGATATAGCTTTTGTGTCCCATGAATGACCACCGCAACCAGGGTTTGCGTCAAAACGAGAAGAAATGTAATATTTAACAGCTGTATTAGAATTAGGAGAAAAAGCAATCAATGTATTTAATGCATTGTTTATTAGATTAATATCAGTTTCATAATTATTAGAGACATCAACACAATAATCACTACATTGTTCTATTGAAGAACCATATAAATATCCAGTGTGTCTACTATTATTTGTAAATGTATCATTTCTATATTGTCTTGCTATTTCATTTAATGCTCCAACATAGTTTTTATATCCGGTTTGTCCATAAAATGTTATATTTGTACTTGATACATTAAGTGATACCATTTCTATATTAGTCCCATCATTTTTAATTATTACCCAAGTATCTAATTCACTAGGAATAATACTGCCTGGACTACTTGTTCCTGTATAATATGGACTACTACTATCTGTTGGTGGTGTATAACTTCCTACATAGCTTGGTGTCATTTGTACATAATCTCCTACTTCAAATTCTGTTACTGGTACTCCTGCAGGTATTACATCTAACTGACTTGTATCACTTAAACTACCTATTGTTACTGTGATATTTGTTGTTCCCTCATCTAATCCTTCTATCTCACAGGTTGTGCTACCTGCACAATTTTGTGGTATTGTTGCTACACTTGTATTTGATGATGTCCATGTGATACTTGATATATCTCTAGCATCAGATGGAATTACACTTGCTTGGAAGATATGACTTGCTCCTACTTCTATTTCTGTATCACTACTTAAACTAATTGATGATGCTAGTTCATTTTGTACTGTTACTACACTTGTTGCAGTATGTCCTTTGGCATCTTTTGCTGTGATTGTTGTTGAGCCTGCTACTAATCCTGTCACAGTGCATACTGCTGTTGCAGAAGCTGTTTCTATCTCTCCACTTGAGTTTGTACTTCCTCCAGTACAACTTATGCTTGCTTTTGTACTATCACTACTTGTCCAATATATTGTTTTATCTCTTGAATTTGATAAGTTTAATGTTGCTGTGATTGTTGTACTTGAATTTCTATCTATTGTTACATTTGGTTTATCTATACTTAGTCCTGTTGATTCTGGTTCTTGTATCGTTACTGTTATAGACTTAGCTATAGCACTTGGATTACTGGCACTTTTTACTGTTAAGGTTGCACTTCCTGCTCCTTTTGCTGTTACTTTTATCTTATTTGCTACTACTGATTTACTCCTTCCTGTTCCACTGGCATTAGCCTCTGTATACTTTTCTATATCCAATACACTTGAATCGCTTGTGGTCCATTCTAGTTGATTACTATTGGCATTGGCAGGGGTTGTTCCTGCTTCTAATATTGCGCTACTTCCATCAATTGTTTCTCCACTTGCCTCACCTGGTGCTATTAGATTTAGTTCTAATATATTATCTTCTATCTCAACACCTGTTGGTTCTGGCTTATTGACTGTTACTACACAACTTGCACTATGTCCTTTTGAATCTGTTGCAGTAATGGTCGCAGTCGCTGTTGTTCCTGAAATACTTTGTGCTGTGACATTACCATTTGAATCTACTACTGCTACATCTGTGTTA
>JAZUAY010000110.1:0-1596 GCA_045638205.1 Bacilli bacterium | reverse complement strand
TATTTTATATATTTACAATCAATAATTCCTATTGTTTTAAATATTATATTAATTACATTCACTATAATTAGTTATTATAAGGAAGGATAATCATGAATAAAGTAAAAAATGTATTTAAAGAATTTAAAAGTATTTTTGTTAGTGAAGATTTATTAAAAGAAAACGAAGAACATGCTAATATTGTTGCAGCATCAACAATGATAAATTTATTTTGGATGTGTTTAATAACATGGTTACTTGTTTATTCTAATGTCTTTAAACTAGGTCTTACTATAATGAATGCTATTTTAATAAGGGCTATTATATTTTTGTTAATTCCTGCTATTTTTTGTTATATCAAAAAAGGTAAAGGTAAATTATTAAAACATTATTTATTTATATCTTTTACTATTATGCTTGGGGTAACTGATGCTATGCTTAAATATAATGTAACTTTAATAATGGTTCTTCCAGTTATTTTAGCTGCTAGATATTATAATAAAAAGTTTACTTTAAGTATTGCAATTTTTACTACTTTGTTATTTATGATATCGGCTTTTTTCTCTACTAGTGTTGGTCAACAAGATCTAAATAGCTATAATTTAATTATTCCTAAAGGAACAACTTTTACTGTTACTTCAACATTAAGAGATGCTATTTTAAGTATAAAAGTAGATGAGATGACTAGACTTAAAAATATCTTTATTCATTTTTTTCTACCTAAAATGCTTGTTTTCAACATTATTGCTTTCGCTTGTGTTCAAATATCTCAATCTGGAAAAAATATGATTAAAAAACAAAAGGAAATAACAGAAAATACTGCTAGAATAGAAACTGAACTTAATCTTGCTAGAAATATTCAAAAAGGTATGTTACAATCTATTTTTCCACCATTTCCAGAACATGAAGAGTTAGATATCTATGCATCTATGATACCTGCTAAAGAAGTAGGGGGAGATTTTTATGATATGTTTTTAATTGATGATAATCATGTCGCTATTAGTGTAGCAGATGTTTCAGGTAAGGGAATACCAGCAGCACTGTTTATGATGATATCTAAAATATTATTACAAAATATAGCAATGGGTGAGAAAAAATTAGATGTGCTATTTGAAAAAGTTAATAAAATGCTATGTGAAAAAAATGATGCATTATTCTTTGTAACTGTGTGGTTTGGTGTATTAAATATTAAAACAGGGAAATTAACTTATGTAAATGCAGGACATAATCCACCATTGATATATAAGAAAAATACTGATAGTTTTTCTTATTTAAAAAGTGAACATAATATGGTTTTGGCAGGTAATGTTGATGCTAAATATGATTCACATGAATTTTATTTAGAAAAAGGTGATAGAATATTTTTATATACTGATGGTGTTGTTGAATCAATTAATAATGATAAAGAAATTTATGGTGAAAAAAGATTATTAGAATTTTTAAATAATAATAAGAATTTAAGTGTTAAAGATACAATTGAAAAATTAAATGATGAATTAAAAAAATTTTCACATGGTGTTTTACAATTTGATGATATAACTATGTTAGAATTATTATATAAAAATGATTCTAAAATATTTAAGGCTAAGACTGATGAGTTAACTAATGTATTAAAAT
>JAZUAY010000109.1:0-3914 GCA_045638205.1 Bacilli bacterium | reverse complement strand
CTTAAAGTATGTAACTCTAAGTAATTCTCTCTATAATATACATTTTATCACATTTTTAAATAAATGAAAACAATATTTAATAATAAAATATTTTGGTCAAATAAATTTTACATATTATATATAAATAAAACTTTCTATTTTCTTAAAGTTACATACTTTAAGAAAATATGGAGGTACTAAAAATGATAGAAAAAATAAAGAAAATAGTAAAAGGAAATAAAAAAGAAACGTTAATTTCTATAGTAGCGTTATTGTTTATTATAATTGCAGTTGTAGGAATAACATATGCAGCATTTAGTTATACTAAAGCAGGTACAAAAAGTAATAAAGTAACAACAAGTACAATTACAATGAATTATAATGAAGCGACAAATGGAATTACTCTGACAGATGCTTTTCCAATAAGTGATAATGATGGAAAACAATTAACTGGAGAAGGTAATACTTTTGGTTTTACAGTAACAGTAACAACAGGAAATAATACTCCAGTTGGTTATGAAATTTCTGCAGTAAAAGATCCAAACTCAACATTATCAAACAACGATGTAAGAATATATTTAGAAAAGAGTACAACAGGTGCAGAAGGAACTTATAATGAAGTATTAGCACCAACAGGATTTAATCCTATTAACGCAACAACCGAAATAGGAACACCAGCAGGAGAAATGTTACTTCATAGTGATAGTACAACAAGTACTAGAACAGATTATTATATTTTAAGAATGTGGGTAGCAGAAGGATACCAAGTAACAGGAGAAAGTAAGTTCTTTACAATAAAAGTAAATGTATATGGAACAGATTCACATATAAATACCAGTGGAATAAGTCTTAATAAAAACTCTATGAGTCTAGACGAAGCAGAAAGTGAACAGTTAAGTGCAACAGTCCTACCAGAATATGCAACAAATAAAAATGTAACATGGGAAAGTAGTAACACAGATGTAGCAGTAGTAGATAGTTCAGGCAATGTAACAGCCCAAAGTATAAGTGGAATAACAGCGACTGCTACAATCACTGCAACAGATTCAAAAGGACACTCTGCAACATGTACTGTTACAGTAAATAAACCAGAGCCAACAGGTGTTGAGATAGAAGATAATATATTAGAACTAAATCTAATAGCACCAGGACAGGCTAGTGGTGAAACTACAGAAGGAAGTAGTGCAATATTAGAAGCAGGAACAACACCATCAAATGCGAACAGTAATGAAGTAGAATGGACAACAAGTGATAGTGATGTTTTAGATATTGAAAGATATACTGATGCTAATGCCAGTGGAACCGGAAGTAGTAAGAGTGTAGTAGCAAATAAAGTAAAAGTAACAGCTAAAGGAGCAGGAAGTGCAACCTTAACAGTAAAGAGTGCAACAAATCCAAGTGCACCATCAAAATCTATAACAGTAACAATTGAAGATCCAGAGTCAACAGGACTAACAATTGATAAACCAACCGTAACAATAGATAGAAATTCAAGTACGCAGGTAACAGCAACATTAAACTTATCAAATTCAAGAGATAAGACTATTACTTGGAGTAATAGTGATGCGACAATTGCAAGTATAAGCTGTACTGGAGGAAGTACAAACTCAAGTGGAGAAATAGAGACAACAAGTGCTACTGTAACATGTACCGTAACAGGAATTAGTCAGGGAAGTACAACAATCACAGCAAAAGATGCCAAAGGACATACAGCAAGTAGTGTAGTAACAGTACAAAATGAATTAGCATCTTCTATAAGTTTAAGTAGTGATACTGAAATAGAAGTAGGAGCTTCTCATATCTTTCAAGCAAGTGTAACCCCAAGTGATGCTAGAGATATATCAAGTATCACATGGACATCATCAAATACAAGTGTAGCAATAATACCAAATAACTGTGCTGGTAGTACAGTTTGTGAGATAGAAGGATTAGATGAAGGTACAACAAATATTACAGTAACAATAGGTAGTTTAAGTGATACAAGTCAGTTAGATGTAGTACCTGGAAATATTGGATCACAATTAAAAAATAATATGACATTATTATCATCAACCTCATCTGATACAAATCCTATATATTATTATAATGGAAATGCAAGTACAACAAATAATAATGTAAATTTTGGTGGGTATTGTTGGAAGATAATAAGAACAACAGAAACTGGTGGAATAAAAATGATATATAATCAAACACCAACAAATGGAGAATGCACAACTACAACAGGTGCTAGTAAACAAATAGGAACAAGTATATATAGTGATACATATAATTCAACAACATATGACTCAACTGCAAAAACAGAAGTTGATAATTGGTATAATAGTAATCTGTCATCATATAGTAGTTATTTAGAAAATACAAATTATTGTGGCGATACATTAGATACATCAAATCCATTATCATGTTCCACAAGTTATATCTTAAATAGAGGATTAATAAGTGCAGGAGAAGCATATATAGCAGGACTAGATACAACAAGCACTAATACAACAAACTATTTATATACAGGGCAGCAATATTGGACTATGAGTGTTGGAAATGGTACATCTTCTCAATCTATAAGCTTTACAAGAGATGGTTCAAATTATAAAACAGGAACATATACCGGAACTGGAACATCAAGTAATATATTAACAACAAATACCAGCGGTACCATAGTAGATAGTAACAACGGTACCTACTATGGTACAGGTAGTATATCGTCATGTTATAATAGCTGCTACAGCCGCGACGACGGCCGCTGCATCTACGGCGCTAATGTCTCTACTAGTTGCTGTACTATGGGTACTGGTTCTGGCAGCTTCGGTTGCTACAACAACAAAAACGGTAATAGCTCCGGCGGTGGATTGTCTGGTTCGTATGCCGGTTCGTCATCTGGTTCTTCCCTTGGTTTGCGCCCTGTAGTTTCAATTTCTTCTTCAGTTAAACTTAATGGAGGAAATGGAAGTAGTTCTAGTCCTTATACTTTACAATTAGGTAGTTAATAGTTATATATTCTTAGTATATAATTAATAGTTTAAGCATATATTATAAAGTGTAGCTATTATACTGCTGATTTAATCTCTAATTCTCGGTATGATACTGAGAATTTTTGATATTTTTGATATTTTTTCTTGATAGGTATTTTAATATGTGCTATAATTAAAATTCATGGAGGATTTTTAATATGTATGATGAATTAACTAACTTAGGAAATGGAAAATTCTTAGAAAATAATTATTTTAATTACATTAATAAATTTGGTAAAGCTAATTATATTATGATTGATTTTGCTAATTTTAAAAAGATAAATGATACTTATGGTCATGAAGAAGGAGATGTTTGTTTAATTTCTTTTTCTGATAAATTAAGAGAGGCCTTTTTGGATTCTCTTTTAATACGTCTTCATGGTGATGAGTTTGTTGTAGTTACTAATCATAATCCTATAGAAATAGATTATTTATTAAAGTCTATTTCTAATGATATTAAAACTGATGTTAAAAAAGGTATAATACCTCTTGAATACGGTTTTAATGCTGGTTCTACATTAGTTAGTAGTAATTTACATGAAACTAAAGAAAAGGCTGATTATATGATGTATTATTCTAAAAAAAATAAAAGATTATACCAGCCATATGAAGATAGAATTTATCAAGAAAAAATTGATGAAGAGCACTTTTTAAATGATTTTCATAGGAAAGTGAGTAATAAAAATCTTTCTTATTTTGGACGTAATTTATTTACAAAATCTGGTAATATTACTAATTATACTCAAGTTTATACTAAAGATAAATTTGGTAATAATATTTTTGGTGGTAAAACTTATTCTACGCTTAGAAAAACTTTTGAGATTGCAAAATTTGATCTTTATAATTTACAAACCATTATTGATAATACTAGTATGATTTGTAATTCTAAAAATTATTTTATAAATATTGATTATAGATCTCTTTTAT
>JAZUAY010000108.1:0-3150 GCA_045638205.1 Bacilli bacterium | reverse complement strand
TTCGACGAAGTCAACAACGCAAAAGTTCTTTAAAATAATTCTAGATAGTTTCAGAACGTGGAATTTTTAGAAGTTGCCTTAATTCATCCAACGGGTTGTCTTCATTATAACCATAAACTTTTTTCAATGTGTTATATATTGTCGAGCAATTATTCCAATAACGAGTATAGTTAAGTTCCGGACAATATCCCCCACTAATTATTACAGCATGGTCATTCCCAGACGTATTCGTATTTTTCTCAGATTTCCTTTTTTCCAATAGAATTGAGTCTAATGGTGTCGGTTTAGGTCTTATGGGTTTTACTTTCCGAGGTCTTATTCCACTTAAGAAATCCATATTTTTAATACAATGAGGGTGTGGAGATTCCATATCCACTACAACAAAGTTATTTTCGTCATTGATAAAAATAAATTTACTATCATGACGTAATCCTCCTGCTCTTGGATTTTCATCAATATAGAAAAACCATGTTTTATAATTGGGAGATACAGCTAATGTATCATAACTTATTATATAGGTTGTTATAATTGTATTCTCTATAACAAGTTCTTTTGAAACAAATATATTTATTTCTTTATTTTCCCAATCGTTTGGTAAAATATTTGTTTTTAAAAACTCATAAGCAGAGTCTCTCAACACTTGTGCTAACGACAACTGACACATCACCAGCATTGCACATACTAATAAATTACCTTTTTTCATATATCTATAAATTTAATATTTGATTATATACTATTTTCGACCAACTCGGGTAAAGTTCATAAGACGGCCAACTACAATTTTCTATAATAACTACATAATTACCTTTTTCAATGTTATCTATCTGATAAAAACTATTGAACCAGCATATACAGTTTGCTCCAAGTCCATATACAGCTTCCTCTATCCAAATAGTATCATTTGATATTGAAGCATAAACGTTCAGCGAGTCTTGACCACATGGTATGGAATACCTATAATGCTCAACAAACAGCGTATTTTCTTTATGGGAAACACTTATAGAATCTCGAAACTTTGGATTTATTAGTCCGTGTCTGCAATCAGTTTTTCTTAGGTTGGAAACTGTCAATTCTTTGAAAGTGGTATCTTTTTCTTTATCTCGTTCATTAGTAGTCATTCCTATGCAAACTACGGCTGCCAACGCCAATAAGGTGGTTTTCAATAATATTTTTCTCATAATATTATTTATTTAAGATTAATAATTACTTTCTTATGTACGCCATAAGTTAGAATATCACCGTAACATATATGTATTAATGACGAAGTGTCCGGCATAAATGTTCCCGATATTGTATCGCCTATTTTTAAACTATCTAATGATATTGAATAAGTTTTAACTACGTTGTAATACCTATTACCACATATATACACTTCGTTACCAATACTATCAGGAGAAATGAAATTAATCAAATAAGCTCCAGTTCCGCATTCTTCAGTGCCAATAATTGTACCTACAAAAGGCTTTAATCTTTCATCTTTTTCTTTCTTCTTTCCCAAGGTTGTTGCACTTACACAACCTACAGTCACTAACGCCAATAAGACGGTTTTCAAAAATATTTTCTTCATATCTACCTCCCTATTTTATTTTTTTGAATGAATAATAATATTCTGATTTTCCAAGTACAATTCCTGCATAGTCAATAGTAAATGATTCTTTTGTAATATTTAAGCTATATGGATCTTCAATTACATAAGTTTCATTATTAGAATTTCTTTCTCCTGTAATAAAAAACATTAAACAATTCGTTGGTCCCCAGCCAAAATCCGTTGCGTCTCCAATGAGATAATTATACCATACATTGTCTCCAAAACCAGCATAGTATCCACTATCTTGTTCTACTTCACTATAAATAGTACTATCATTAAGAAGAGTCCAAGTAATGGTATAATGTTCCGTAGAACATTGCTATACACTGCCTACTTCGCCTAATGTAAGGCGGTTTGAATTGTTTTCTTCTTTTTCGCAGCTGCTAATGCTTAGCATTCCTACAGCTACCAGTGCCAATAAGGCTATTTTCAAAATTATTCTTTTCATTTTACACCTCCTATTCTTTCAAAATAATAGAAACGCTTAGGGTACTCAGGACCTATTGCTTCAAGAAGTATCCATAAATATTTGATACGGATTTTGTCATCTGAACGAAAAGTAATCTTATGGCATTCATGTCCATTTAAATATAATAAACTGTCTTTGTATTCATAAGTTGCTTTTAAACTATCGAATACCGATGCTTGTTTTGAGGTATTTATACCAATAACGGTATTATCCTCTTTAAAAATAAGTTGTAATGTACCTCCCTGTTTATAGAGAGAATCGGTACACACCCAAGTTCCAACCAACTTGTTTTCTTTCTTCTTTCCCACAGTTGTTGCACTTACACAACCTACAACTACCAACGCCAATAAGGCGGTTTTCAAAAATATTTTCTTCATAATACCTCCTTACTTTATTTTTTTGAATGAATAATAATCTACACAATATTCACATGGCACAGCTGGTCCTTCCCCAGCATAATCAATATTAAAACTACTATCAGTAAGATTAAGTTTATATCTATTATTTTCACTCACCCAAAAATATCCGCTATTGGGAATCCAAACTTCTGGTAGTATAATGCATTTATAATCAGCATTAACACCATCTATAAAATAACTATAAAATTGTTCGCTATTCACTATTATTTTCCCCTATACTATAAATAGTACTATCGTTTAGCAAAGTCCAAGTAATGGTATAATGTTCCGTAGAACATTGCCATACACTGCCTACTTCGCCTAAAGTAAGGCGGTTTGAATTGTTTTCTTCTTTTTCGCAGCTGCTAATGCTTAGCATTCCTACGGCTACCAGTGCCAATAAGGCTAAACTTAAAAATAGTCTTTTCATGATTATATCCTTTCTACTGATTTAAATTTATAAAGACTAAAATTGCAACCAACATCTGGTCCTACGGATCTATATACACATTTTGTTTCGGCCGAAACTATAGCTGTATCTCCCGGTTTGAACCCAGAAGGAATTTTACCTGTAATAAAAAGAGGAAGTTCTGAATCTGAGTATTTAAAATATCCCTTAATCTCTTTATCACTTTTCACACAATGTTTTTCAAATGGTTCATCGTAGTATATAAACGTTCCTTGAAGTTCTTCTC
>JAZUAY010000107.1:0-4536 GCA_045638205.1 Bacilli bacterium | reverse complement strand
AAAGTTAGAGATTTTATAAATAATAAGTATAAAGATTATATTAAATGTTTTTATGTTAATAATAATTCTATTGAAATAATTTCTAATAAAATTAATAAAGCTATTGCGATAAAGATACTTATAGATAAATTAAATATTGATAAAGATATGGTTTATACTATTGGTAATAGTTATAGTGATATAGAAATGATAAAAAATTATAATGGTTATGCAATTATTAATTCTATTTTAGAAGTTAAAGCTATTGCTAAAGATTGTATTAATAGTGTATCTGTATTAATATGTAAACTTTTGAATAATGATATTTAAAAAATATCATTATTATGTTATTATTTAATTAGGATGGTGATATTATGACAATTACTTGTGATACTTCAATAGATGAAATTATAAAAGTTAGTGATGCTGATAGTTATATATCAGAACTTGAAAGTTTAATGGAAAGAATAGAAAAAAAAGTTGAGACAACACTTGATTCTGAAATGTCATCTAATGGGCTTTCAAAAGCAGCTTTTCATGTTGATAATGAATCTTCATTATATAATGATGCAACTAATTTAATAGGTGATTTATCATTAGTTAGTAAAGTTAATAGTTTTAAAGGAGAAGTTACAGAATTAATTCAAAAACAAAGAGAAAAAGAAATTAAAGAATTAAAAGAAAAAGTTCAAGAGAAACTTAATGAATTAAAATCTGAGCTTAATGAAACACTTAGTATTATTAAAGAAATTACTTCACGTGTTAATCCGAGTGCTGATGATAGTAGGGCATATATTGTGAAAAAAGATAGTTTAAATGATGAAATAACAAAATATGAAAATAAATTAAGGACTTTGGAGGGGATGAAGTAATGGGTGAATGTTTTATTAATTATGATAAATTGATATCTAGTGCAGATATATTAAATAGTTTAGATGATAATGTTAAATCTAATAAAAGTGAAATAGAAAAAATAGTTAATGATTTAAAAAAAATTGGTTCTAATCATGAAGATTGTTTATCTAGTTTAAATGCTAGTAGTTTAACAAGTGAAGTTGATAAGACATCTAGTAGTATAATCACAATAATAAAAAGTGTTAAAAATACAGTTGCTGCTTATAGTGCTGTGGAAGCTTTTTCAATTAAAGAGTCTGCAGATGCAGATAGAATAAAGACTAGTGGTATTAAAATAAAATCTGTTGGTTTATCAAATGCTTTAGGATGGCTTTTAACTTTATCTGATAAAGATAATTCATTATCTAAAAAAGTAAATGATAAAGATATTCAAGCAGGATATCCTTATGAAAAATATAATAAACAATTAAATGATATTCTATCTTGTGTTAGTGGTTCTAGAAATAAAGCCGCTGTAACAGGTATATATATGACTACTATTTTTCCTCATTTACCATATTTTTGGGGTGGAAAATATTTACAAAAAGGTATGAATCCTGACTGGGGTAAAGATAAAAAAGTTACTGCTAAAGATAATGAAACAACGGGAACTATTCAAAAATATAGTCTTGATTGTTCAGGATATGTTTCTTGGGTTTTATTAAATAGTGGTTATAATATAACTGAAGAGACTAATGCTAAGGGACTTCAGTCTTATGGAAATGTTGAAAATATTAATGCAAGTGGTGTTAGTGATAGAGTACAAATTGGTGATTTAGTTACTTTAACAAAACCAAATGATGAGGGTGAAATTAGAACTTCTCATGTTGGAATAATTGTTGGTAAAAATAAAGATGATATACTTGTGTCACATTGTACGCAAGGTGGTGGAGGTCTTAATTATGTTAAAATTGATACTAAAACAGGTAAAGTAGTAGAAGATTCTAGTAATAAACATAATGGTGAGGTATATTTTACTGAAGTAGTAGAACTTGATTATAAAGATTAAGTTCTTCTTCTTTTTCAAAAAACATTTACTTTTGCATATAATAGTTGTATAATAATTTAAAAAAATTAGAAAGAGAAGAGAGTTTATGTTAAATATTAAAGACTTGAAAGTAAATTTAGAACATAAAATTTGGGAAGCTGAAAATATAGTTATTTTACCACATAATGAAGCTGATTTTGATGCTATTGCATCTGCAGTTAGTTTATCTTTAATAACTAAAAAATTAAATCAACCATCTTGTATTGTTTATGATGCATGTCATGATAATATGCCAGATGCTGGGGCTCAAATTATGATAGATGAATCTCAAGATATTTATAATATTTTAAAAAGAGAAGAGTTTTTAAATTTAGAACATAAAAATGAATTATATGTTTTAACTGATGTAAATCAAAGATATAGAGTAGCGATTCCTGAATTTTTAGATAAACCAGACAAAATTGTGGTTATAGACCATCATAGAGAAAATAGAGATACAGTTGATGCTGATTATAAATTTATTTCTAAAAAGTTTTCTAGTGCCAGTGAAATAATGACACAATTGTTAGAGGAATTTGATATTGAAATTCCTCAAAGTGTTGCTAATTATCTTCTTGCAGGAATTTATCTTGATACTCATAAACTTACTAATAATATAACAGATTATGTATATGATGCTTGTGCTAAATTAAAAGCAAGTGGGGCAGATATTGATGCTGTTAGTGATTTTTTTAGAGAAGATTTTGTAAGTGATAGAAAAGTTCAAAATTTAGTTAGTAATTTAGTTTCATTAAAGCATGATATTGCTATTATGGCTGCAGCGGAAAATGCTTTTTTCACACCACAAGAGTTAGCAAAGGCAGCTGATTATGCAATGAATTTTAAACCTGATGCATCTTTTGCAATTGGTAAAATTGATGAAAATACTGTTTCAGTTAGTGCTAGAGGTAAAAATACTATTAATGTTGGTAAGATTATGGAAAAACTTGGTGGAGGTGGACATTTTTCTTCAGGTGGAGCTAAAATTAAGAATACATCAGTAGAAGATGTTGGTAATGAACTTAGAAAAGTTTTAACATATTCTAGAATGTCGTAAATATAAAAAAGATTACTGTAAAGTTTTGTAAACTATAAAGTAATCTTTTTTTGTTGATATAAAAGAAAAGGACTTTCTCAAAGTATACTACTTTAAGTAATTACCTCTATAATATAGATTTTATCATATTTTTAGATAAATTGAAATAGGTTTTTGACATTAAATATTTTTGGTAAAATAGATTTTATTTATTATATAGTAATAAATCTTTTTATTTTCCTAAAGTAGTATACTTTAAGAAAATAGGAGGCTGTTTTATATGATAAAAGTAAATAAAAAAGAGATGATAATGTCAATTGTAGCACTATTATTTATAGTGCTTGTTGTAGTAGGAATAACATATGCCGCATTTAACTATACTGGATTAGGTACTAAAAGTAATAAAGTAACTACATCAACAATAACAATGAATTATAACGAAGCGACAAATGGAATAACACTAACAGATGCTTTTCCAATATCAGATAATGATGGTAAGCAATTAACAGGTGAGGGCAGAACATTTGCATTTACTGTAACTGTAACAACAGGGAATAATACAGCGGTAGGTTATGAAGTTTCTGCTGTGAAAGACACAACATCAACTTTAGGAAATAATGATGTTAGAATTTATTTAGAGAAGAGCACAACAGGTGCAGAAGGAACATATTCTTCAGTGCATGAACCTAGTGGATTTGTACCAGGAAATGCAACAACCGAGATAGGAACACCACAGGGGGAAATGATATTACATAGTGATAGTACCACAACAACCAGAACAGATTATTATATCTTAAGAATGTGGGTAGATGAGAACTATCAAATAACAGGAGAAAGTAAGTTCTTTACAATAAAGATAAATGTGTATGGAACAGATTCACATATTAATGTAAGTAGTATAAGTTTAAATAAAAATAGTTTAACACTTGATGAGGGAGAGAGCGAACAGTTAAGTGCAACAGTCCTACCAGATTATGCAACAGATAAAAGTGTGACATGGACATCATCTAACACAGATGTAGCAGTAGTAGATAGTTCAGGAAATGTCACAGCACAGAGTATTTCAGGAATAACAGCGACTGCGACCATTACTGCAACTGATAGTAAAGGACATTCTGCAACATGTGCTGTTACAGTAAATAAACCAGAACCAACAGGAGTAGAAATAGAAGATAATATAACAGAACTAAATCTAATCGCACCAGGTGAGGCAAGTGGAGAAACTATAGATGGAACAAGTGCAATATTAGAAGCAGGAACTCTTCCTGCCAATGCCAATTCAAATGAAATAGAGTGGACTACAAGTGATAGTGGTGTATTAGATATTGAAAAGTATACTGAAGCAAATGCAAGTGGTACTGGAAGTAGTAAATCAGTAGTTGCCAATAAAGTAAAAGTAACAGCTAAGGGAGCAGGAAGTGCAACCTTAACAGTAAAGAGTGCCAGTAATCCAAGGGCCCCATCAAAAAGTATTACAGTTACAATACAAGAACCAGAATCAACAGGACTAAGTATAGATAAACCAAATGTAACAATAGATAGAAATAGTAGTACAACTATTAATGCAACATTAAACCTATCAAACTCAAGAGATAAAACT
>JAZUAY010000106.1:0-7916 GCA_045638205.1 Bacilli bacterium | reverse complement strand
CGTTTTACTGATATCAATAAAACGTTTATATATACCTCTTCACTATTTTCATACTATGTAAAAGATTGGCTTACTACCGTCAGTAATTCAATCTTTACTAACATTTTGTTATTTTCACATTAATTTATAATTTCCTAACATACATATTTGCACTACTTTTCAAACAACTTGTCAGCATTGACAAGTTGTTCAAATATAGTATTTATACCATTTTATCGCATTAATAAAATGGTATAAACAAAAAATTAAACCGTAGATATATTATAAAGTTTCACTAATATATAAAAAGAGTGCACTTCAAATAGAAGTGTCCTCTTTTATTTGTTATTATTTTCTTCTGCTTTGTACAGCTTTTACTACTACTATTAGTATTAAAACTGCTAAAACTATTACAATTATTATAGGCCATATTGTTGTTAAATCCATTTCTTTTGCTGGTTCTTCAACTGTAGGTTGTTCTATTGATGGTTGTTCAACTGTTGGTTTATCAGATACTGCTGGCACATCTTGTGCTTTTTCTTTTTCTACATTTACTATATATTCTTTAACACTTCCGTTTTCAGCTGTAACCGTTACTTTAACAACGTTTGTTCCTTCAGTTAATGTATCTGGTTTGTCAACTTTTACTGTTGCCTTTGTATCTTCTGTTCTTGCTGAAACATCTATAGTTTGAGTATCAGCTGATACTTTATAACTATATGTATCTGTTCCTGCTACAAAATTCTCTATAGATACACCATTTATTGTAATACCCATTAAATTTGCATTTGCAGATTTTACTGGTTCTACTTTTTTAGCTTTTCTAGTTATAACTAGATTGTAAGTTTTTGCACTTCCATTTTCAGCAGTTACTTTTACCACAAATGTATTTTTACCTTCTTTAAGAGTTTTTGTTCCTGCTCCAGATACTGTAGCTTTACCATCTGCAGCTGTTGCTGTTATCTTAATAGAAGTTTTAGAATTTTCTACTTCTCCTAAATTATATGAAGTAGTATTTTTGTTAAAGTTTTTAACTTGTGATCCATCTACTTTTAATGAACTTAAGTAGTTGTTTGTAGATTTTGGTGCTACTTTTCTAGTTACTGTTATTGTATATGATTTAACGCTTCCATTTTCAGCAGTTACTTTTACTGTAAATGTATTTTTACCTTCTTTAAGAGTTTTTGTTCCTGCTCCTGCCACTGTAGCTTTACCATCTTCAGCTGTTGCTGCTATCTTGATAGAAGTTTTTGAACTTTCTACTTCTCCTAAATTATATGAAGTTGTATTTTTATCAAAGTTTTTAACTGTAGCTCCATCTACTTTTAATGAACTTAAGTAGTTATTTGTAGATTTAGGTGCTGGTGTTCTTGTTATTGTTAGTGTATATGATTTAGCACTTCCATTTTCAGCAGTTACTTTTATTGTAAATGTGTTTTTACCTTCTTTAAGAGTTTTTGTACCTGTTCCAGATACTGTAGCTGAACTGTCTTCAGCTGTTGCTGTTATATTAATAGATGTTTTAGCTGTTTCTACTGTTCCTAGATTGTACGAAGTTGTGTTTTTATTAAAGTTTGCAACTGTAGCTCCATCTACTTTTAATGAACTTAAGTAATTGTTTGTAGATTTTGCTTTTACAACATTTACTGTTTTAGTTGTAGATGCTGTAATTTTTCCACCGTTTGAATCTACACCTTTAAGAGTAATTGTTATTGTTATATTTCCCACAGCTTGTGTTTTTGGCACTTCATATTTAAATGTAGCAAGATTTGTTCCTGCTGATATAACTTTTTTGTCTGCTTGTGCAGAAATTTGGAATAGTTTTACTATTGATTTTGTACCACTTGTAGAAGTTGTACTTCCACTATATTTTGAAGTAACTGATGGTAGTGACAAACTACCTGTTGAGGCAGCAACTTCAAAGTCTGTAAGTTTTGCTCCACTGTTTACAGATATTGTAAAGCTTTGGCCTTGTTCTACTGTTGTTTTGCTTACGCTTGCATTTAAATCCGCTGCAAATACACCAGTACTTAATACCAACAAGCAAACCATTAATAAACAGCTAACTTTTAATATTAATTTTTTCATTCTTTTCTCCTTTTTTATTTATATAAATTTATTAGTTGTTATCATATATATGTGAAATTAGTGTAGTAATATCAAAGAAATCTACTTCTCCTTCAGCTCCAAATTTAGCTGCGCTTCTTACTGCTTCATTCCATATATATCCTTGTGGCATATCATAAACTAGAGATATAAGATCAACTACATCAAAGAAGTCTATAACACCATCTCCATTTATTTCTCCATTAAAGCTTAAAGCTTTTTCGTATATAACGTTATTATTAGCATCTACTACTTGTAATTTAGTACCTGTTCCCATAACGTCATCATTTACTAGCACATCACCTGCTATATTTTTAACTACAACTTTTAGCCCTGCAGCAATTTCTATTTCAGTAAGTGCTGTTGTGTCTGTACCTACAACATTGTTTTCTAATGTAATTTTAGCTAGTCTTTCTTGTAATATTTCGCTTGCCACTATATATGTTAAGCTATGTTGTTTTGCATAGTTTTCAACAACTGCTACTCTTTTTGCTGTAACTATAGTATTTCCTTCTTGTATTGCTTCTAATATAGTTCCTATTGTTGAAGGTAGTACATATGTTGCTCCTTTAACCCCTGGAAAATCTTCTATTCCAACAACAGTATAGCCATTTATTTTTTCTGGCAAGAAATATTTTGTTTTTGTTTTATCTGGCCAAAATACAACTACAGCTTCATTATCTTCATTTAAATCATAAACTAATTCATTATTATATAAATGTAACTTATGATTTGTTATTGCTTCGTGTGGCAACTGTTCATCATAATACCCACCAGAATTTGCTCTTCCTATAAGTTCCACATCAACATAATTCACTTTACCATTTTTATCTACATCCGCATTTTTTAGTCCTTGAGTACTTAATTGCTCATTACCTAAAATATAATTCCATAGTACAGTGGCATCAAGAGGAGTAATCTCTCCATCACAATTTACGTCACCATAAAGTACATAATCTGTTATTGGTTGTACAGGTAATATGTCTTTATATCCTTCATGATTTGCTATTACTTTTGATAATAATGTCCTATCTACTCCATTAATATTACCATCGTTATTTACATCTGCATTCTTTAGTCCTTGTGCACTTAATTCTTGGTCATAAGACTCATCTAAATATCTTGTTAGTATCATTCTATCTAATGTATCCACTAAGCCATCACAGTTCACATCACCATAAAGAATGTAATCTGTTATTGGTTTTTCTGGTAATGTACCTTTAAACCAACCTCCTGTACGCATAAATAATAGTTGATAATCTTCTCTATTTATATTACCATCTTTATTTACATCTGCATTTTTTAATGCTTGTGCATCTAGAGTTACACCTTCTGTTCCTTCTAAATATCTCCACAATATCGTTGTATCATTTGTCGTTATATCACCATCACGATTTGCATCTCCATATAGAACATAATCTGTTATTGGCTTTTCTGGTAGTGTATTTGGGAAATAAGACGCTAGATACATACCAAGTAATTTTACATCTTCTGAGTTTACATTTCCATCTTTATTTACATCTGCATTTTTTAATGCTTGTGCATCTAATGTTACTGTTCCTTCTAAATGTCTACTTAAATGTGTTGTATCTGTTACATCTACAACACCATCACAAGTTACATCTCCATATACAGCTTCTTTTACTTTTACTGCACTTGTTAAAGTATATGATTGGTTTTTACCATTGTCTGTTATTTTTATAGCAACGTTTACTCCTAACTCAGCAACACCTTCAGCATCTTTATTTGCTGCATAAAATCCTTCTGGTATTGTATAAGTCAATGTTGCAAGTTCTGTACCTGCAGGATAAACTGTTTTGTCTGCTTGTGCAGCAAGTTGTATCATGTATAGTACTCTTGTGTTTCCACTTTTGTTTGCAACGGAACCTTGAAGTTTGTTTACTACTTCAAACATTCCTTCACCAGTAGGTGTTACTCTTAATTCGTAATCTGTTACTGGTTTTAATGCTTTTATAGTAAGTGTTACTGTGTTTCCTTCTAATGCTACAGTTTTATCTAACTTTGCTTCAACGTATCCTAGGTCTGCAGCAAATACATTAGAAACTAGTGTACACACCATCATTACTATCATAAGCATTGATAATAATTTCATTCGTTTTTTCATTTTTACCTCCATTTTATATATTTATTTAAATTATTTTATCTTTTGTTTATTTTTATCTTTATCTTTTGTTTATTATTTATTTTTTCTTTTGCTCGTATTTTATTTTAGTTTTATCTAGCTTTTACGCTATATAAAGGAGAACTATTTTATTCGTATATGTGTTGTATTAAGCTCATTATATCAAAGAAGTTTGGTTCTCCCTCTTGACCGAACTTAGCAGCATTTCTAAATGCTTCTTCCCACACATAGTCTTCTGTATCATATATTAAAGATATCATTGTTATTATATCGAAGAAGTTAACTTCACCATCTCCGTTTATTTCTCCATGTATTGATACTGTTTGAGTTAAGATAGTATTTCCTTTTTCATCTACTATTGCTACTGTAGTTCCTGTACCCATTTTATCTGTAGCATCTAAAGTGTTTCCATCTTTATCTTTTATTACTACAGTTAAACCTGTTGCTTGTTCTAATGATGCTTTAATAGATTCCACACTATTGCTTTCTACTGTTATTTCTTTTAATGTTTCTTGTAATACTTCATGTATATTTATTTCTTTTACTGTAACATTTTCTGTTAATACATATTCATAATTTACAGCATTATCTGTTATTCTTATTGCACATGTATTTACTACTGTTGCTGTACCATCGAATCCTTTATTTGCTTCAAAATATCCATCTGGTATTTTATATGTAATCTCTGCCAGTACAGTACCTGCTGGGTAAACAGTTTTATCTGCTTGAGCTGTAAGTTGTATCATATACATTGTAACTGTATTATCTTTAATTTTAGCATTTGAACCCACAAGTTTATTTACTACAGTTATGTTTTCTGTAATATTATCTAGTGTTAATATCATTTCATAATCTGTTACTGGTTTTGCTGCAATTATTTTTACTGTTACTGTATCTCTATCATAACTTACTGTTTTATCTATAACAAAATCTATATATCCATAATTCTCAGTTTCAGCTTGTACTATTTTAAATGTAACTGTTTTAGTTCCAATATAGTTTCCTTTACCAGTTACTGTTACTGTTGCTGTTCCAACATTTACATTATTGCTATATGCTAATGTATAATCTGTTCCTTCTACTAGTGTTGTACTTCCCACCTTAACTACCGGTTTTGGTGTTATTGCATTTCCAGTATATATTTGAGTATCTATTGGATTTACAATTGCTAGTGATACATCCCCACATATTTCAAATGTAACTGTTTTTGTTCCTATATAGTTACCTTTACCTGTTATAGTTATTGTTGCTGTTCCTATATTTACATTATTGCTATATGTTAACGTATAATCTGTTCCTTCTACTAATTTACTATATCCTTCTGTCCTTATTATCACGTCAGGAATTATTGGATCTCCTGTATATACTAACGGCATTATTTCTGAAACTATTAAATCTGCAATATCTCTTGCCACTATTTCAAATGTAACTACTTTTGTTCCTATATAATTGCCTTTTCCAGTTATTGTTATTGTACCTATTCCTAGATTTACATTATTTGTTGTAACTCTGTCATAATCTGTTCCTTCCTTCAATGTTTTTCCATTTAAGACTAATGTTGTGTTTGGATATATTTCAGATCCTGTGTATGTTTGAGTTCCAACTTTTGAAACTTCTGCTAGTGATATATCTCCATATATTTTAAATGTAACGCTTTTAGTTCCTTTATAGTTACCTTTACCTGTTATAGTTATTGTTGCTGTTCCTATATTTACATTATTACTGTATGTTAATGTATAATCTGTTCCTTCTACTAGTGTTTCACTTCCAACTTTAACTACTGGTTTTGGTGTTATTGAATTTCCATTATAAGGCTTGTTTTCTATTGCATTTACTGTTGCTGTACTAATATCTACAATTTCTTCTGGTTCTACTATATTAAATGTTATTGTTTTTGTTCCTGCATAATTACCTTTACCTGTTATAGTTATTGTTGCTGTTCCTACATTTACATTGTTACTATAAGTTAATGTATAATCTGTTCCTTCTAGTAACCTTTTACCATTATATGTTATTTTTGCTTCTAGTTTTGGTGTTATTGCACTTCCTGTATATGTCTTGTCAGATATTTCTCCAAATGTTAAAGTAGCAATATCTTTTCCTACTATATTAAATGTAAGTATTTTTGTTCCTGTATAGTTATTCATGCCGGTTATAGTTATTGTTGCTTGTCCTGCATTTGTATTATTACTATAAGCTAATGTGTAATCTGTTCCTTGCATTAATGCAGTGTCTCCATTTTTAACTACTGGTTTTGGACTTATTGTACTTACCATATATTCTACATCAGCTATTTGTTCAAATGTTAAAGTATTAATGTCTTTTGGTACTATCTTAAATGTAATATATTTTGTTCCTGTATAATTTCCTTTACCAGTTACGGTTATTGTTGCTGTTCCTACATTTATATTATTTTTGTAAGTTACTGTATAATCTTCTTTATTTACAAGTTTTATTTCATCATATGTTATTAATACACTTGGTTCGATTGTTTTTCCTGTATATACTTGTGATTCAACCGCGCCAAAATCTAGTTCATATACAGCTTTAGGATCAATAACGAAAGTCTTTTCTATTGTTCCATAATAATAACCTTTACCTGTTATTATTACTGTTGCTGTTCCTACATTTTTATTGTTCTTATACTCTATTTCATACGCTATTCCATTTTCTATAACAACATTATTGTCTTTTATTACTACATTTTGTAATACGTCTTTACCTGTATATACTTTATTAGATATTCCACTAATTTGTGTTTTAGAAATATCTTTAAGAATATTGTATTTTACTTCAATACTTCCTTTATATTCTATTCTACCAGTTATAACTAAAGTAGCTTGTCCTGCATTTATATTATTACTATATGTTAAAGTATAATCTAAGCCTTCAACTAATTTTTCACCATTATATGTTAATTCTACCACTGGTTTTATTGCTTTTCCTGTATATATTTGATCTTCTATTTTACTACATTGTGCAAGTTCAAAGTTCTTTGGTTCAAAATATGAACATACAATAGAATTGTCTTTTGCATATTTATCTAATGTAGAACCTTCATAGCAATAAATTACTAATTCTGAACTATGACTTAATAAAACATTGTTACCAAGTTTTGGATCGCCTAGAACTGTTAATTTTACCAAATTTTCGCAACCTTCAAACGCATAACTTCCTATGTTAGATATCTTTTTACTCAATGTAAGTTCAGATAGTTGTTTACAATTTTTAAACGCAACCTCTTCTATTGTTACTACTGTGCTTGGTATTGTTATTTCTGTTATTACTGTTTCTGCTAATAGCGCTTCTGGTATTTTTGTCATTCCTTCTTCTAATGTTATCTTTTTTAGTCTTGTACATCCATCAAAAGTACTATATCCCATGTTGTTTGTATTTGTAACAGTTTTTGGTATTGTTATCTCTTCTAATGCTGTACAATTTCGAAAAGCATGGTAGCTTATTTTTTCAACACTACCTAAATCCGCTTCATATAATGCATCACAACCTTCAAATACATAAGTTTCTATTGTCTTTACACTATCTGGTAATGTTATTTTGGTTAATTGTTTACAATTTTTAAAAGCAGCGTCTTCTATTGTTACTACTGTGCTTGGTATTGTTATTTCTGTTATTACTGTTTCTGCTAATAGCGCTTCTGGTATTTTTGTCATTCCTTCTTCTAATGTTA
>JAZUAY010000105.1:0-3420 GCA_045638205.1 Bacilli bacterium | reverse complement strand
TTTTTAAGAATATATTATGCTAGAGTAAAAGCATTATATAAAACTTAAAAAAAATCATATAAAATTAAGGGGCTAATGCGCTCTTTTTTAGATTTTATAAAAAAAGAAAAAAAGAACTTGACAATGGTTAGCAAGTCTCCTAAGTTGCATATTTTTCATATGTCATCACCTCTCTTTCCATATGGTCCGAGAGAAAAACACCTAACAATTAAATACTTCTAAATTCATTTTAACAAATATATGTTTTAGTGCAAATAACTTTAAAGAAAAAAACAAACTTTTTATAAGCTTATTTTTTCTTTATATATTTAATACTTTCAATAATAGGTTGATTTTCAAGTTCTACTGTACCATTATCATCTTCTACTTTCACGTCTTCACAAATTTTATCAACGATATCCATACCTTCAGTAACTTTACCAAAAGCAGCATACTGTCCATCTAAGAATGTGCTATCTTTGTGAACAATAAAGAATTGACTACTAGCACTATCGTTATCGCTACTTCTTGCCATAGAGACAACTCCACGTTTATGGCTAATTTTATTTTCAACACCATTTTCTTCAAATTCACCTTTAATAGTTTCATCACTACCACCGGTACCATTATGTTCAGGATCTCCTCCTTGAATCATAAAACCACTAATTATTCTATGAAAAGTAAGTCCATCATAAAAACCATCTTTAACTAAACCTACAAAATTAGTAACCGTAATAGGTGCTGTATCAGCATCTAATTCCATTTTTATTTTACCATAATCTTTAACATTAATCTCTACAATATGTTTACCACTAAGCATTTTAGTATCATCCTCTCCACATCCAGTTATTAAAAAACAGGCAAGTATTAAGATAAGTAGTATTTTAATCTTTTTCATAAATCATCCTCCAATAATATTTTTATCATAAATTTTAATTAAATGCAAGTTCTACATTCAAATCATCATCAATAGTTGCAATATATAAAAATATCACTCCACTAATTGTAAGAAGTAGGGAAGCGATAAAAGAAAGATAGACAAGTTGTTTTTTCTTATCACTATCAGTAGGTTTTAATTCTTGTAAGCTTTCATATGCCCCTTTTAAAAAATACAAGTAAACAATTAATAAAACAGTAAAAATAAATATTAGAATATCTTTATATTTCTTTTTAGCGACTTGATCATTACATACATAATATTTTCTTTCTAAGTCATTAGAATACCACGAAAGAAATATAATACCAATATAAATAAGCCAAATAAAATCTTCAATTTTTAATTCTTTAAGTTTTTCTTCGATTTCCTCATTATTCATATTAAAGTATATGAATTAATAAGTTTTATTATAATTTATAGTGGCATTAATAATCTTTAATTTTACAATTTCGTGAGACATAAGTGGTACATTTGCAGAATCAACATAATTAAAATCATAGATATCATTATCAAGAATAATTTCTTCTGATGAAAAATCAATATCTTTAAAAACGCTCATTTTAATAAATAAATTTTGTGGCATATCAACTAGTTCTTTATACTCATTATATATTCTTCTAACTTTACTAAAATCATTATCCATAGCATTAATAGCAATACCAAGTTTTGATTTATAAACTAGCAAAGCATTTTTTTCATCATCACTCAAAGTTTCAAATTGTTTAACTAAATCTTCATACATATTATAATACACCTCTTTTTATTTAGGTATAATATATCATAAATTACTATAATTTATCAAGTACAGATAATTTTTTAATTTTAATATTGTTATTTTTTCCGGTTCCTAAATCAATATCAGGTTTAACAGAACCATGAAAATCGCTGCCACCACTTATTAACAAATCATACATATTAGCAATATTTAAATAATAATTCATATCATCTTTTGTAAAAGATGAATGATATACTTCAATACCAAGTAAACCACATTTAATCATATCTTTTAATAATAATAAAAAATCTTTTTCATTTAAATTTAAAGTTTTTGGATGTGCAAGAATAGGGATACCGCCACTATTTTTAATTAACTCAATACATTCTTGATATAATAATCCTTTGTTTTTTTCTCTGGTTTTATGATGAGCTGCTATTAAATATTTATCAAAAGCATCTTGAATATTGTTAGCATAGCCATATTTAACACAAAGTTTAGCAACATCAGGACGTCCTACATTATGATTAGAATTGATTATATTTTCAACATCATCCTTACTAAAATTAATATTATAATCTTTCTTTATTTGTGATAAAATTGCTAAAACTGAATTTATACTATTTTCTTCCAATTGTTTCATTTTATTATTTAAAAAATTATTATTTAAATCGATACCTAACCCTAATATATGCATTCTACCTTTAGGTACTTTAGTAGATAATTCAATCCCATTTATTATTTTAATATTACTATTAATTATAAATTCATCATTTTTATTTATAGACTTAATACCTTCAATAGTATCATGATCAGTAATTGCAAGTGTTCCAATATTTTTACTAATTGCAAGTTCAATTAATTCATAAGGTGATAAATCGCCATCTGAATAGTTAGTATGTGTATGTAAATCAATTAATTTATCATTCATAATCATTCCTCCTTAAAATAAGTTTTTTTCCTTCTTTGGCAATCTCAACATTTTCAAAATTTAATTTAGCTTCTTTTAAATATAGATTTTTATCTTCTTCTGGCCAAAAGTGAGTTAATAATAATTTTTTAGCATCAGCTTTTTTAGCTAAGATACTAGCATCATATGCTGATAAATGAGTATCAATATTTTTATTGTGACTCTTTAAAAAAGTACTTTCACAAATAATTAAATCAGCGTTCTTACAAAAATTTATCAATTTATCAAAATTAGTAATTCCAACATCAGAAGTATAAATAATTTTAAAATTTTGATTTTGTAATTTCACCATAAATGAATTAATAGAATGTGACTTATTATCTTCAAAAGTAATATTTAAATCATCTAAGAAAATTGAAGAAGAATCATCTATATCAAAATAATTAGAAAAGCTTTCTATATTAGCAACAATAGAGGCTTTATTATAATTAAAATCATTTTTAGGTAAATAAATATTTATCTTATCATTTAAAAGCCCTAGATTGTGATAAACATATGAAGCATATTGTAAAGAGCCTAAATCACTAAAATGATCTTTATGAAAGTGAGTAATTATTACATTTAAATCATATAAATCATTAGGAAATTTTAATAATCTTGTAATACCATTACCGCAATCTAATAATATTTTGTAATTATTATATTCTATAAAAAAGCCTGGGCAATTCATATTATATTTTGAATAAGGAGATACAGTTCCAAGAGGAGTAATTATTATTTCATTCATTTTATAGATCTCTTTTTAATCAACATTTTTTCTTGAACGATAGGTTCAACATATTTCGAAATATCTTTATCAAGATTATAAATTTCTTTAAT
>JAZUAY010000104.1:0-12223 GCA_045638205.1 Bacilli bacterium | reverse complement strand
ATTGAGATAACTCTAATTTAAATTTTTTATAATTTTGTAACAAATAAAGTGGTATTACAAGATTACCTGATTTAAAAAAATCCACAAGTTTCTTATCCATGACACACCTCCTAACAATATTTATCTTTTACATATTTTAATAATTCTTCTTTTTCATTTTTAAGATTTTCCTTTAATATTTCTTTTTCTAAATCACCATAAATATTATTAATATAACCACCTGTTTTTTTATTAAGAACATCTGCAATTTCCAAACCATTTACATTAATATCTCTTCTTTTTTTAATAGGTAGTAAATTATATTTTTTAGTTACTATTGTACTATCTATACCCTTAATAGATGCTGCAACACTATTTGCATATAATCCCAAATTATATAAACTAAAAGCATTCATATTATCAACATCAATTGCTTTTCTAATTCTATTCATTATATCTTTTTCATTATTACTGAATCTATATATATTATCAACATCTAAAACAGCCCATATACCAAGTAAAGAATCACGATATTTAACTTTTTTTAAATTAGGAATTTCAAGAACTTCTAATAAATCTAATTTTATTAATAAATCAATTCCAATTTTATTATTACTATTAGTAAATATCTTATCTAACTCTTCTTTTTTTCTTTCATAACTAATATTTTTAAGTAAATGTTTATTTTTCTTTATACTTAAAACAAGATCATTATCTAAATTAAAATTAAGTTTAGTAGCAAATCTAACCGCTCTTAAAATCCTAAGTGCATCATCATGAAACTTTCCTATAGCATCACCTATAACTCTAACAGTTTTTAAATTAATATCATCTTTACCATTAAGCATATCAATAATATTTTTATCTTTATCCATACATAAAGAGTTAATTGTAAAATCTCTTCTTAAAATATCTTCTTCTAATGAATTAATATATTCTACTTTTTCAGGTTTTCTATTATTAACATATTTAATTTCTCTTCTAAAAGTAGTTATCTCAAATCTAATATCTTTATAATATAAAGTTACAGACCCATAATCTTCCTTAGGTATTCTAGCATTTTCAAATATATCAAGTAATTCTGCAGGTTTTGCATTAGTACAAATATCAATATCATTAGAATCAATTCCTAAAATATAATCTCTAACAAAACCACCCACAATATAAGCAGAGAAACCATTTTCATTTATTTTTTCAAGAACTTTAATTGCTTTATCTAACATATTCCCTCCATATTCATTATACACTAAAGAACAAAAGATTAAAATATAAAAACGTGAATTTCTTCACGTTTGAATAATTAGCTTCCTAATTGCAAAGTATAAGGACTAGAGCTACTTCCGTTACCCACACCTAATTTAACTGAACTACTAATTGATATAACAGGGCGCAAACCAAGGGAAGAACCAGAAGACGAATGATCATACGAACCAGACAATCCACCGCCATTGGCCCCGTCGCCCAAAACGCCGCGACCGCAACTGGAGTTTTTAGAGCTAGTCGACATAGTACAGCAACTAGTAGAGACATCAGCGCCAACGGGTCCACCGGTGGGGTTGGACGAGCTATAGTTGTTGCTGTAGTATCTACTATAACATGATAATATATTACCAGTACCATAATAAGTACCATTATTACTATCTACTATTGTTCCACTTGTATTTGTTGTTAATATATTACTCGATGTTCCTGTTCCTGTATATGTTCCTCTCATATTGTTTGATTCTTTTGTAAAACTTATACTTTGACTTGATGTTCCGTTTCCAGTACTCATGGTCCAGTATTGTTCTCCTGTATATAAATAATTGGAGGTATTAGTATTTGTTGTATCTAGTCCTGCTAAATATGCTTCTGCTGGACTTATTAATCCTCTATTTAAAGTATAACTTGTAGAACATGATAATGGATTACTTGTATCTAATGTATCTCCACAATAACTTGTGTTTTGTAAATAACTACTATATGAAGATAGATTATTATTATACCAATTATCTACTTCTGTTTTTGCTGTTGAATCATATGCAGTAGAGTTATATGTATCATTATATATACTTGTTCCTATTTGTGTATTAGCACCTGTTGTAGTTGTGCACTCTCCATTTGTAGGTGTTCCATTATATATCATTTTTATTCCACCAGTATCTGTTGTTCTTATTATCTTCCAACAATATCCTCCAAAACTTACATTATTATTTGTTGTGCTGGCATTTCCATTATAGTAATATATTGGATTTGTATCAGATGATGTTGAAGATAACAATGTCATATTATTTTTTAATTGTGATCCAATATTTCCAGGTACCACATCTAACTGACTTGTATCACTTAAATTACCTATTGTTACTGTGATATTTGTTGTTCCTTCATCTAATCCTTCTATCTCACATGTTGTGCTTCCAGTACATTCCTGTGGTATTGTTGCTACACTTGTATTTGATGATGTCCATGTGATACTTGATATATCTCTAGCATCTGATGGGGTTACACTGGCTTGGAATATATGAGAAGCTCCTACTTCTATTTCTGCATCACTACTTAAACTTATGGAAGTTGCAAGTTCATTTTGTACTGTTACCACACTTGTTGCTGTATGTCCTTTTGCATCACGTGCAGTTATTATTGTTGAGCCTGCTACTAATCCTGTTACGGTACATACTGCACTTGCATTACTTGTAACTATCTCACCACTTGAGTTTGTACTTCCTCCTGTACAATTTATACTTGCAATTGTCGCATCACTATTTGTCCAATATATTGTCTTGTCTCTTGAGTTTGATAAATTTAATGTTGCTGTGATTGTTGTACTTGAATTTCTATCTATTGTTACATTTGGTTTATCTATTGTTAGTCCTGTTGACTCTGGGTCTTCAATCGTTACTGTTATACTTTTTGATGGTGCACTTGGATTACTGGCACTCTTTACTGTTAAAGTTGCGCTTCCCGCTCCTTTAGCTGTTACTTTTACTTTATTAGCAACTACTGATTTACTACTTCCAGTACCACTGGCATTAGCTTCAGTATACTTTTCAATATCTAATACATCACTATCACTTGTTGTCCACTCTACTTCATTACTGTTGGCATTTGCTGGTGTTGTTCCTGCTTCTAATATTGTACTACTTCCTTCAGTTGTACCTCCCGAAGTCTCTCCTGGTGCGATTAGATTTAATTCTGTTATATTATCTTCTATCTCAACACCAGTTGGCTCAGGTTTATTGACTGTTACAGTACATGTTGCAGAGTGTCCTTTACTATCTATTGCAGTAATAGTCGCAGTTGCAGTTATTCCTGGAATACTTTGGGCTGTGACATTTCCTGAACTATTTACTACTGCTACATCTGTGTTAGAACTTTCCCATGTCACACTTTTATCTGTTGCATAATCTGGAAGTACTGTTGCACTTAACTGCTCACTTTCTCCTTCATGAAGTGTCATAGAGTTTTTATTCAAACTTATTCCACTGGTATTGATATGTGAATCTGTTCCATATACATTTACTTTTATTGTAAAGAATTTACTCTCTCCTGTTATTTCATAATCACTTCTTATCCACATACGTAGTATATAATAATCTGTTCTAGTACTTGTTGTACTATCACTATGAAGTAACATTTCTCCTTGTGGTGTTCCTATCTCTGTTGTTGCATTAATTGGACTAAATCCAGTAGGTTCTAACACACTACTATATGTTCCTTCTGCACCTGTTGTGCTCTTTTCTAAATAAATTCTTACATCGTTATTTCCTAAAGTTGAGTTTGGATCTTTTACTGCAGAAATTTCATAACCAACTGGTGTGTTATTACCAGTAGTTACTGTTACAGTAAATCCAAAAGTATTACCTTCTCCTGTTAATACTTTTCCATCATTATCACTCATAGGAAAAGCATTTGTTAAAGTTATTCCGTTAGTGGCCTCATTGTAGTTCATTGTAATTGTGCTAGTAGTTACTTTATTGCTTTTTGTACCTTCTTTAGTATATCTAAATGCCGCATAAGTTATTCCTATTACTGAAATAATAGTAAATAACATTGCAACACTTGCAATGATCATTGTTTTCCTCTCGTTATCTTTAATATTTAATAATTTCTTTACCCTATTTAACATAAACTTCTATCCTTTCTATTTACTTAAAGTTAGTAACTTTACGAAAATATGAATAACTACTTTATATAATAAGGATAAAACTATTTTGACCAAAATAAATTAGGTAAATTTAGGTATTCCAATTTATCCAAAAGTATGATAAACTAATACTATAAATAGGAAAATCTTAAAGTTACTAACTTTAAGAAAGTACTATGTTGTAACATATAATAAAAATGAGCCCCATTTTAGCTCATTTATTTTTTTTATTAAAATTATAATATTAATTATCTACCACGAAACAATACTAATACGAGTAGTTCCATTATTACTTATACCACTATCAGCAGAATAACTAAAGATTGAGCTATCAACACCACGTTTCAACCAAGGATTTGCATTATTTACAAAACTAGTAGAACCATTATACCAACCTCTAGTTGAATTAAGATTTTGTCCTTTACAAGCTAGATTTCCACAAGCAGCATCTACAACTTTATTTGTATATAAATCATAATATTTTTTACTAGGCATATTTGAAATGTTTGATGAAGCTACAATACTATTTAAATTAGCCATCACATATTCACTTGCTCCTCCAACCATGTCATAAACACCAGTTATATTACCAGTAGTACTAGCACTAAATCCATCAGTTGTATTATAAGCATTTGTTATTCCATGACCTGTTACATGATTACTAGACTTATTAGGATTAACTGCTTTAGAAACTCCTGAATAATTAGTATTACCATATTTACCATATTTAGATTGAGCAAGATATGCAACTAAACTCCATTCACTATTTTTTATCATATGAGTATCATATTGACCTGTAAATCCATAATCTTTAAGACCATTATCACCATTCATCTTGTCTTTTATTGAATTGAAGAATCTGCCAACTTCAATATTTGTAAGACTAGATAAATTAGGAACACTTGATATATTATCTAAACTACCTGTTATTTCAAACTTACTTACCCAAACACCATTAAGTTCAACATTATTACTATCACTACGAGATGTAGCACAAGTATCACCAAAACAGAAACCAACTGGAGTTATATAAGTACCTTCTTTATTATCAGTATAAATTCCAACACCATCATCTACTGTATCAGTACTAATAAACTTAATATCAAAAGCTCCAGGAGATTCGATAGTTGGTGTTACTGCACTATTAAGTTTAACTCCATAATTAGCTTTTAAAGTATAACTAAATCTTGGTATCCAAACATAAAAACCATTTATATCAGAATCACTAATTATACTACCAACTTGAGCGTTTTTATAAAGTTCTCTTTTTTCATCTGTTTTAATAGTTACAGCATTAGCCCAATTTTGATCATTATAATCATACCAACTATTTTGTAAATTCATACTATCGGCTTTAACAAAATTATGACCATTATAAGTAACTGGTATCATACCATCATTTAAAATTGGATTACTTACACTACCACTATTACTTTGTTCTGAACTAACTTTAATACGAGCTTTAAACTCAGTACCCATAGCCTCATTAGTAGCATCTTCAGATATCCAAACCTTTAAGTTATAAGTAACACTTTCATTAACATTCAAATTACCTACTAAAGCAACTCTAGAACTATTTCCATCATCACCGCTTACTTTAGGTAAAGCATTCATCAAAGATACTCTATCATTATCACCCATCTTAACTAAACTATATTTTACAAATTTATCATCCATTCGACTACCATTGATTAAAACATCCTCTAAATAAACTGTATAATTACTAGGAATAGTACCAGTATTTTTTATCGTAAATGTATAAGGGTTGATACTAAGTCCTTTGGCATCAGAAACAGGTAGAGCATTATCTAAACTTATAATTTCTCCACCATCTTCAAAGGAAAGTTCTAAATTTCCGCTAGTTAATGTTACCTCGTTTTCACTCTCCACAGTAAGCTGATACCAAGCATTACTAAATTCGAAAAGCATTATGATAGATAACACAGAAACTGCTAATATAATATGTTTTATATGTTTCATATTCTTCATATCATCATACCCTTTTATACCTATACTAACATTATAACAAAAATCCACAAAAAAAAAAAGCCCTAAATGAGCTTTATTTTAAAAAATTAGTTAACTGCATCTTTTAATGCAGAACCAGCTTTAAATGAAACAGCATTTCTAGCAGCAATAGTAACTTTTTCTCCAGTTCTTGGATTACGTCCTTCTCTAGCTGCTCTCTTAGAAATACCAAATGTACCAAATCCAACTAGTGGTACTTTGTCTCCTTTAACTAATGCTTCAGTAATAGTACTGAATGTAGCATCTAATGCTCTTCCTGCATCAGCTTTTGTTAATCCAGCTTTTTCAGCTATAGCTTCAACTAATTCAACTTTTTTCATAGTGTAATTACCTCCCTCAAAATTATTAAGCATACTATGCTTACATATATAAATTATCATGTATTGTTCTAAAATGCAATAAAAACAAAGTATTTTTTTTATTTTCTTTTAATATTTTTATTTATATCATTTAAAATATTTATAACATGACCCATAAAGAATATAGACATTGCAAGTAAAAATGATGAAAACCAAGTAATAATAGTAAGAGCCATATTAAATTTAGTTACACTACATTTAGAAGTATATAATCCTGTTATTTCACAAGCAGGAAAAACATTACCAATAACAATACCCACAAAAAGTCCTATAATCATTGTAATAATAGCAACTATTTGATAGAAATTATAATGATATTTTTGTACACTTTTGATTTGTTTATCAAGTATTGGAATCTCACATCTTTCTTTATCTATAAGCATAAATAATTGATCATCATCCATATTTTTATTTTTACCATTACTATCTTCATAGTCTTTATATAAATATATAAATCTAGCAAAAAGAATAGTATAAACAAAATCTAGTATAGATAAAATAACTCCATCTACTTCAAATGAACCAATTAAACTAACAAACATAACAATTACACTAAGCACAACTACACTATAATAATAAGATTCATTTTTAACTTCATCAAAAGGAATATTATTAAGTTTAAGATCTTTCCAAAGTCTAGTATTAGATAAAAATGTATAAGTCATATAGAAAAACATAATAGTATTAAGTAACAAATCTGCAAGACTAATAATACCAAAAGACTGAAAAATAGTCAAAAATGCTGCAATAGTCAAAAGTCCATATAAAATTATATAAATAAGATTAATAATATTAAAATACTTTCTACCCAATTTAAAATTAATAATTATAAAATAAATAAGAGAAAAAATATAAATTGTATTATGATTAAATAAATTTCTAAAAGTATTAACTGCACCAATATTATTTTTAACAGCAAAAGCTTGACTTAATATAACAATACCAAAAATTAAAGAAATAAGAATATAAGTTAACATGCTAGCATTATTATACCAAGTTTTTTCTTTGTTTTTTACCATAAACATTGCACCTCTCCTTACAATACAATTTTAACACAAAAGCTAGTAAAATTAAATATAATTTGATATAATTTATAGGAAAAGGAGGTAATACTATGTTAAAAACAGTTGCACTAGTAGGAAGTCCAAATGCCGGAAAGTCTACTTTATTTAATAAAATTGCAGGTAAAAAAATATCAATTATAGAAGATACTCCAGGTGTTACAAGAGATAGAATATGTGAAGTAGTAAACTATAAAAACTATAAATTTAATTTAATTGATACCGGTGGAATTGATGCTGAAAAATTAACATTTAATGACTCAATAAAAATGCAAGCAGAACTTGCCATTGATGAAGCTGACGTCGTTGTTTTTGTAGTTGATGGTAAAAGTGGTCTTAACAGTAATGATTTAATCGTAAGAGACATGTTAAGGAAAAGTAAAAAAGACTGTTTTGTAGCTATTAACAAAGTTGATAATAAAGAATCTCAAAACAATATTTATGACTTTTATGAATTAGGATTCGAATGCATAGAAATAAGTGCTATTCACAACACTGGTTATATTGAATTAATGGATAGAATTACAAAAAATTTCCATGAATATAAAGAAGAAAGAGAAGATGATAGATTAAAAATATCAATTATAGGTAGACCTAATGTTGGAAAAAGTTCTTTAATGAATGCCTTATTAAATGAGGATCGTGTTGTAGTATCAGACATAGCAGGAACTACAAGAGATTCTATTGATAGTCTCTTAAAATATGATAAAAAAGAATACATATTAATTGATACTGCAGGAATGAGAAAAAAAGGAAAAGTATATGAAAACATTGAAAAATATAGTTTAATAAGATCAATGAGAGCCATAGATAGAGCAGATATTTGTCTACTTGTAATTGATGCTAATGATGGTATAAAAGAACATGATAAACATATAGCAGGATATGCTATTGACGCTGGCAAAGGTCTAATTATAGTAGCAAATAAATGGGATCAAATAAAAGACACTAGCATAAATGATTATAAAAAATTAATAAAAGCAGAATTTCAATTTGCAACATACGCACCTATTGTATTTTTATCAGCACTTACAAAAAAAAGAATATCAACACTTATGCCTGAGGTAATAAAGGTTGGAGAAAACATTAAAAAAGAAATAAAAACATCTATATTAAACGAAGTAATAAATGAAGCATATATGTTAAATATACCTCCAAGTTATAAAGGAAAAAGATTAAAGATTTATTTTACAAATCAATCTGGAACAAAACCACCTAAATTCACATTTAGAGTAAATAATAAAGGTTTAATTCACTTTTCATATGAAAGATATCTAGAAAACAAAATAAGAGAAAACTTTGATTTTACTGGAACACCTATTTCGTTACAATTCAAAAATAGAAAGGATAATGACTAATGATATTTTTTAAAAAGGATAAAGCTACAATTGAAAAAGAATTAATTGGTTTAAAACAAGCATTTGAAATATTAAATGAAAGATATGAAAAAAAGACAATTGATATTGATGAATTTACAAAAAAATGTGATGAAATGACTAAAAAGATAGAAAAATTAGAAAAAAAACTAGAAAAGTTTAATTAATAAAAAAACTCTTACATATATTATTGTAGGAGGTTTTTTATGTTTAAAGATGGCTTTTTTAAAAAAGTAGAAAACAAAACTAATGTAAATAAAGAAACAATTATGGATTTAGCCAAAAAATTACAAAATGGTAATATGAAAGATGAAAACACCTTAAGAGATGTAATAAATGAATTATCTACATTAACAGGAAAAGAAGTATCAAAAGAAAAAAAAGATAAAATCATAAATACTATTATAAATGATAAAGTACCAAATAATGTTGATAAAATGTTTTAAAAGGAACTATCAAATGATAATTCCTTTTTTTATTAATTCTCCGATAAAACCCATGGATTATTGGCACTTCCATCACCCGAAGAAGCAGCTTTTGCTGTTGGTTTTAACTTAAGAATTGGACGTACTCTTGCAACTTCCATATAAGTAGTACCATATCTTATTGAATCATAGTAATATGGAGTTAACTCTGATAGAGAACCCATAGGATTGATAGAATATACTTGATAATACAAACCATATGAACCTTGTCCTGTAAGTCTTGAAGCAATCCAGTAACGAGCAGTAGTCGAACTTGGCAAGTATGTGTTTGTATCTACTGAATATGCAATTAATGGTGCTATATTATTACCACGAGCAAGTGACATAGCATTATAAACTAAACCAGAAGAACTTGGAGGATTTCCTCCAGTATCTATTGTATGTTGTGTATAATCTAAACAATCATTAGCTGCGAAATTACTACATTTTAATGTTTGATTATCGTATCCAAAAGCTCTTGAACCCATTGTAAAAAGTGAGTTTTCATATTGTTCTGCTATTTTATTTAATGAATTTACATAATTTTCAAATGCAATACGACCTGTATATGTAATTCCTGTACTTGAGACTGATTCTGACACCATCTCTATGTTAATTCCATCGTTTTTTATAATTATCCATCTTCTTAACTCACTTGGTATTATACTACCACTATCAGTACAACTTAAACTATTACATTGAGGATCTTCACCGTGTCCAGTTGCCGTAGTATTTGCAGGACAACCAGCATAACTATTGTCACTACTATTAGTACTAGGTGTATAACTTCCTACATAACTTGGTATCATATAAACATAATCACCTACTGCAAAATTGGTTGCTGGTACACCTGATGGTATTACATCTAATTGACTGGTATCACTTAAACTTCCTATTGTTACTGTAATATTTGTTGTTCCTTCATCTAACCCTTCTATTTCACACACTGTGTTTCCAGCACAATTTTGTGGTATTGTTGCTACACTAGTGTTTGATGATGTCCATGTGATACTTGATATATCTCTTGCATCATTTGGTGTTACACTTGCTTGAAATATATGAGAAGCTCCTACTTCTATTTCTGCATCACTACTTAAACTTACTGATGAAGCTAGTTCATTTTGTACTGTCACTATACTTGTTGCTGTATGTCCTTTGGCATCTTTTGCTGTGATTGTTGTTGTTCCTGCTACTAATCCTGTTACGTTACATACTGCTGTTGCAGAAGTTGTTTCTATTTCTCCACTTGAGTTTGTACTTCCTCCAGTACAATTCATACTTGCAATACTTGCATCACTGTTACTCCAGTAAATAGTTTTATCTCTTGAGTTTGATAAGTTTAATGTTGCTGTTATTGTTGTACTACTATTTCTATCTATTGTAACATTTGGTTTATCTATACTTAGTCCTGTTGACTCTGGTTCTTGTATAGTTACTGTGATACTTTTTGATGGTGCACTTGGATTACTGGCACTCTTTACTGTTAATGTTGCACTTCCTGCTCCTTTTGCTGTTACTTTTACTTTATTTGCAACTACTGATTTACTACTTCCTGTACCTGATGCATTCGCTTCAGTATACTTTTCTACATCTAAAACATCACTATCACTTGTTGTCCACTCTACTTCATTACTATTAGCGTTTGATGGTGTTGTTCCTGCTTCTAATATTGTACTACTTCCATCAATTGTTTCTCCACTAGCCTCACCTGGTGCTATTAAATTTAATTCTAATATATTATCTTCTATCTCTACTCCAGTTGGTTCTGGTTTGTTTACTGTCACAACGCAACTGGCACTATGACCGTTAGCATCACGTGCTGTGATTGTTGCTGTTGCGGTTGTTCCACTTATACTTTGGGCTGTGACATTTCCACTTGAATCTACTACTGCTACATCTGTGTTAGAACTTTCCCATGTCACACTCTTATTTGTTGCATAATCTGGTAGGACTGTTGCACTTAATTGTTCGCTTTCTTCCTCATCTAGTGTCATAGAGTTTTTATTTAAACTTATACTACTTACATTAATATGTGAATCTGTTCCATAGACATTTACTTTTATTGTAAAGAACTTACTTTCCCCTGTTATTTGATAGTTCTCATCTACCCACATTCTTAAGATATAATAATCTGTTCTGGTACTTGTTGTACTATCGCTATGTAATAACATTTCTCCTGCAGGTGTACCTATCTCTGTTGTTGCATTAACCCCACTAAATCCTGTTGGTTCTAACACAGATGAATAAGTTCCTTCTGCACCTGTTGTACTCTTTTCTAAATATATTCTTACATCGTTGTTCCCAAGTGTTGATGTATTATCTTTTACTGCACTTACTTCATAACCAACTGCTGTATTATTTCCTGTTGTTACTGTTACAGTAAAACTAAATGTTTTTCCTTCTCCAGTAAGTTGTTTTCCATCATTATCTGATATTGGAAATGCATCTGTTAGTGTTATTCCATTTGTCGCCTCATTATAATTCATTGTTATTGTTGATGTAGTTACTTTATTACTTTTTGTACCTAACCCAGTATAATTAAATGCGGCATAAGTTATTCCTATTACAACAAGCACAATAAATAATAATGCTACTATTGACATTATAGTCTCTTTTTTATTACTTTTTATCATATAAAACAGCCTCCTTTTATCTTAAAGTACGTTACTTTAAGAAATTAAAAGAAGTTGTTATTATATAATATATAAAATCTATTTGACCAAAATAAATTATATAAATTTAAGTATTCCAATTTATTTAAAAGTATGATAGAATCTATATTATAGAGGAACGTTCTTAAAGTAACGTACTTTACGAAATTTAAATCTTTATA
>JAZUAY010000103.1:0-1592 GCA_045638205.1 Bacilli bacterium | reverse complement strand
TTTTTCTATAATAATAGTTATTATATTAATATTAAATATATTAAAGATTTTATTAAATGTGTTGATATGGGAGAAGTAGTTAGTGATGATGAAATCGATTTTAGTAAATGTAAATATATAAAAAAAGACTCTATTTAGAGTACTATAGTTATTAAATTATTAGAGCCTTTATTTGTTACTTTTGTTAATGTTTGTTGTAATTTTAATTTAATGTTATCTGGCATCATATTTACTTTAGATTGAATGCCCTCTTGTACAATGTTGTCTAAGCTTCTACCAAAGATTTCACTTTGCCAAATAGATTCTGGATCGTTTTTATAATTTTTCATTAGGTAATCAATTAATTCTTTTGATTGTTCTTCACTTCCTATTATTGGTTCAAATGTTGATTCAATATCAACTTTTATCATATGAATTGATGATGAAATGGCTTTAAGTTTTATTCCATATCGTGGTCCTTGTTTTACTATTTTTGGTTTTACTAATTCCATGTCTTTTATTGATGGGATGGCTACTCCATAACCAGTTTGTTTTAGCATTTTTAAAGCATATTTAATATTATCATATTCTTTTTTTGCTGTATTAAATTCTTGGAATAATTCTAATAAATCTGCTTTACTTTCTACATTTATATCTATTATTTCTCTTAGTGTTTTATCATATAAATTATCTGGCGCTGTTAAAGTTATAGTTACTATTCCTGTTTTAGGATCAACATCTGATATATATGATTTATCAATTTCTTCAATTTCTAAAAAGTTATTTGTTATTTTATCAATGTCTCTTAATTTGTCTACTTCAGTTACACTTTTTCTTATAACTTCTATGTATTTTTTCTTTAATGGATGATTAGCATCAAGTATAGCAATCCATTCTGGCATACTTACTTTAATTTCGGCTACTGGGAATTCATATAAAGCTTCTCTTAAGATATTATACATATCCTTTTCTGTCATAGATTCTACATTTATTGGTAGGACAGGAATGTTATATTTTTCTTTAATGGATTCTGCAAGTCTTTCAGTTTCAGGAAGTGTTGGATGTGTTGAATTTAATATTATTATAAATGGTTTATTTATTTCTTTTAATTCAGTTATTACTCTTTCTTCTGCTTCTAAATAATCACTTCTATTAAATTCTGAAATTGAAGCATCACTTGTCATAACAATACCTATAGTTGAATGGTCACGAATAACTTTTTCTGTTCCTATTTCAGCTGCTTCTATAAATGGTATTTCTTCATCGTACCACCAAGAACTGCGATTGTGATACCTCAACCTTAAAAAAATATAGGTTTTTCAACACTTTCCCAATTTTTTAACTATTTTATACCAAGAACTGCGATTGTGATACCACTTGATTATAAATTATAGCCTTTTTAGGCTTTCTTAATTCTGTAATATATTTCTAGTGTCTTGTCTTTACTAACATATATTTTATCTATTATTTTATTTAACATTTCTTTTGTTGGATTTTTCATATTTAAAAAATCTTCTATTATTTTTTTATTATTTAGATATAATTCTTCATCTTTTTTATTATTTCCAATTTCAGTCTTTAATGAAATAATTCTTCTTTTTTTATCTTCTATT
>JAZUAY010000102.1:0-8085 GCA_045638205.1 Bacilli bacterium | reverse complement strand
CTGTCATTGGGTATGTTCCATCAAATGTAAATGAGTTTCCTTCTTTTTTTGCTATATCTATAGCATATTTTATGGCTTTTTTTCTATTGGTAATAAAAATATAATTAATGCAACAATCAAATTAAATACAAGAATAAATTTATTAACAAAATTATAGTATTTATCATTACCCTTAGAAATATATCTAATATATAAAGTAAATAAGCTAGTCCAAACAACCAAATATATTAAATACAACTTATATATTAAATTACTTATAAAAGAAAAATCATTATAAACCAAAGATGCCGGTGTACACAATAATTCCAAAATAAGACCACAAAAATTAACAATAATCATTAAACCATATATTTTTGTCTCTTTACTACTAACATGTTCTTTAAAAAAAGAAAATAATATAATTAATGCACTAAAAGGAAGCGCACATATTGGAAAAAATATACCACTACCTATTGAATTCAATTGAAACACCTCTATTCTACATATCATTATAACATAAAAAAAAGAATATATGAATATTCAATTTTTTATTTTTATATTATTTCACATAAACTTTATTATTTTCTACTTCTTTTAATGCATCATTTTCTAAAACATCATAATCAATTTTTTCACTACCTTGTTTTCTAGGAAGAACTGGAACAAATTCCAGATAAGTAGGAATTTCATATTGTTTCAATTGTAAAATATTACCTGTTTTAGTTTTTATAGGATTATTAAATTTTTCAATAATATAATCTTTAATAGCAGAATTATCACCATATTTATCATTTAAAACAATATAAGCTTTATTAACATAAAGTAAATCTTTATCTGGTACTTTAACAACTGCACAAGAATCTACACAATCAATATTAGAAATAATATTTTGAATATTATCAAGATAAACTTTATTAAGAGAAGACATAATATAAAATCTAGATTGTCTACCAGTAATAATAAAATATCCATCTTCATCCATTTTACCTAAAGTACCTGTATTATAATATTTCTTACCATGAATTTCAAATATAGATTCAGAAGTTTTTTTCTTATCTTTAAAATATTCTTTAAATAGATGTTTACCTGATACCAACAAAAGACCTTCTTTATTATATTTTTGTTCCTTCATATTATCAGGATTAACAATAATAGCATCAGTACCAACCAAAATTCTACCTGCTGTTTCAGGTTTTAAAGGAACACCAATAGGCGTTGAACCAATACTAACAGTCTCAGCATTACCAAAACCATTTCCAATTTCAACAGATGCACCATGATTTGCAAACCAATCAGTGCCTTTTTGAGCATGACCAACACTCATAAAATCTCCACCAGAAATAAAATGTGTTACACTAGATAAATCTTGCTTATAACTTATATTGTTCATAGTTAAATCTAAAAATGCTGGACTACCAAAAACTATATTAGGATTTTTTGAATAAAAATAAGCAACATTATCCTTACAAATATTAGGAGCTAATATAGTATTTTTTCCCCATAGAAGAGAAGTCAAAGCAGAAGTCACTAAACCATATGGATAAGAAAAAGGAACACAAACCAAAGTACTTTTAACATCTATATTTTCAGTATGACTAGTATTTTTTGCATATATTTCTGCAGCTAAAATATTTTTATTTGTAAGAACAACAGATTTAGGCTTACCAGTTGTACCACTAGTAAATAAAATCAAAGAATCTAAATTAGAACCATGATGTTTTTCAAATTTTTGCTTTTGAAATTTAGCAATATCTCCCAAACTATTATAATCAATAGTTACATTATTTGAAGTATATCTATAATCATTATTAAGATATGTATTATTTATATTATTAGAAGAAAGTGTTATTACATATCTCACCTTAGAATTTTTTTTGATATTTCTATTCTGCTTTATAGATTTATCAAAATTAATAAAAACATTAGATTCAAACATATTTAAATAGTACAGTGTTTCTTCTAAAGAAGCATAAGAATTTAAAAAAGTAGTTATAGCACCTATTCTATTACTAGCCAAAAACATAGCAAGAGCTTGATAATAATTAGGCATTGAAATTGTTACAATATCACCTTTTTTCACACCAAGTTCTTTTAATGCTAAAGATATAGTAGCAGCATCATCAATTAATTGTTGATAATTAACTTTAACATCCAAACAATCAACAGCATTTTCTCCTCGATAAAACAAACTTAAATATTTAATTACGTTATAAATATTTAAATTAGGAATAATAGGATTTTTTTCAAAAAAAGTTGCATCCACTTCATAAGGCCTATCAATAGAAGCATAACCTGTTTTTTTATTTTTCATATAAACCAAAACCTCCAATTTCTACAGAATAATATAACACAAAAATAGAAAAAAGAAAAGAAAAAGAAGCTATTTAGCTTCTTCCATAGCACGAGTTTCACGTACAACAGTTACTTTTATAGTACCAGGATACTTCATAGTAGCCTCAATTTCTTCTTTGACATCTCTTGCAATTTTATGAGCTTCTGCATCATCAACTTCTTCTGGTTTTACGATAACTCTAAGTTCACGTCCAGCCTGAAGTGCATAAGCTTTGTCAACACCCTCTATTTTATTACCTACTTCTTCAAGTTGAGAAAGTCTTTGAATATAATTTTCTAAACTATCATTACGAGCTCCTGGACGTGATGCTGATAAAGCATCACTAATTGCAACTATATTAGAAATAATACTAGTAGCTTCAGTATCACCATGATGAGATGCTATAGCATTAATTACAGTATCATTTTCATGAAATTTTTTAGCAATATTAACACCAAGTTCTACATGACTACCTTCAATATCATGATCAATTGCCTTACCAATATCGTGTAGTAACCCTGCACGTTTAGCAAGTGATACATCTTCACCTAATTCTGCTGCAATAACACCTGAAAGTTGTCCAACTTCAATAGAGTGTTGTAATGCATTTTGTCCATAACTAGTTCTAAAATGTAATTTACCAATAATTTCAACTAAACTAGAATCCATTTTAGTAATACCAAGTTCAAATAAAGCATCATTACCAAATTCCATAATTTTTTCTTTAATTTCACGACTAACTTTATCATAAACTTCTTCAATTCTAGTAGGATGTATTCTACCATCTTTAATTAAAGTTTCTAATGTTTCACGAGCAATTTCACGTCGCAAAGGATCAAAACTAGAAACAACTACCGCTTCAGGTGTATCATCAATAATAAGATCAACTCCAGTAACAGCTTCAATTGTTCTAATATTCCTTCCCTCTCTACCAATTAATCTTCCTTTCATATCATCATTTGGTAGCGAGACAACTGTAACAGTTTGATCTCCAGCAATATCTGCAGCATATCTTTGCATAGAAGTTACAATTAACTCACGAGCCCTTTTATCTGCAGTTAATTTTGCTTCTTCTTCTTGTTCTTTAATGTATAAGTTAATTTCCTTAGTCATATTACTCTTAACTTCATCCATTAACATTTTTTTAGCATCTTCTCTATTTAATTTAGAGATTTTTTCCAACATTTCACTTTGCTCTTTTTTAAGTTCATCCACTTTACTTTTTTCATCCTGGATTTCCGCTAACTTATCATTAATTTTTTCTTCTTTTTCAGATAAATTAGCTTCACGTTTTTGATATAACTCATCACGTTTATCTAAATTATCTTCTCTCTGCATTAATCTATCTTCTGTTTTTTTTAGTTCATCTTTTTTCTCATTAATTTCTTTCAAGTTGTTTTTCTTCATTTCATTAGCTTCTTCTTTTGCTACATCAATTGCTTCTTTTTTTAACTTTTCAGCATCACTTTTAGCACTAGCTAATATATCTTCTGCTTTTTTTGTAGCATTATCTGTTTTCATATGATCAAATAGTATAACACTACCTATACCACAAAATAATCCAACTATTAAAAGTAAAATGGAGATTACAATACCATTCATTTTTTCCTCCATTTCCAGAATCTATATTTAAAACATAATTAAACATAATCCACCCTTATTATAAAATTATTTTTACAACTAGTCAAGTTTACTACATAAAAATCTAGATATCCAAGAATAAATAATTTCTAAATATATATAATATAGTTATTTAATAACAGTAAACAATTAACATAAACTGCCATTAAATACTAATTCTTTATTATTTGAATAATAAGAATCTAATATTTGAGTTTTTTTCCAATGATATTTTTCTATAATCTTTTTAAAACATTTTTCTTTATAATCTGGCATTGTTATCATTGGTGTAATAGTATCCAAAAATTCAAACGATTTTTTCAATAACATATTACCTATCCCATGTTTTCTATATTCCTCTTTAACCATTATTGTACAGATTTTTTTCTCATTTTTATCATTCTTTAAAAATACTATACCAATAGGTTCATCATTTATTGTACAATATATTATTTCTCTTTTAATACCATCCAGTTCCTTTATAAATTTATCATAAAACCAGTTATAATGACTTGGATAATCCTTTTCTAAATTTTTTGTAATATTATATAATTTATTTAAAAAAACATTATCGTTGTTATTTTGTTTTGAATAAAAATAATATCTATACAACATAATCACCACCTACAAAATAATCTATCCATCCCCTATTAATCATTATAGTATAAAAAAAAGAAATTGGTATCTCCCAGATTCTTTATAACATATAAATTATATTTATACATTAGTAATTAAAAATATTCAACTTTAGTTCTTTAGCATAATCACCATAATATGCATTTATAGGTTCACATCCTATACATTTTGTTGGACCATTTTCTTTTAACCATTTTGCCATAATATCTGCTTTCTTATCCATAGATAACTCATCTATATTATAATCTGTTTCTATTTGATTAATTCTATGAGCAGCACAATTACAAGGTATAAGTAATTCTTGATTAGGAATATAAAATCTTATATAATCAACAAGTTCACATTTATCTTTTGGAACTAATCTATAATTATTTACAAATGATGCTTCTATTTCTTCTTCTGTTTTTCCATTAAAATCACTAGAATATCCCAATAATTTTGGCTTACTATATTTTTTTTGCATTTCTTTAAAATCTTTTAAAATATCCTTATAATGATTTAAATCTTCTATTTTCCATTCTGCATCATTACCCCTTATTGGAATAATAGACCATGAATCAAATGATAAACTATTAAACATTTTATACATATCAAGTAAATCATCTATATTTCTTCTGGATATAACTGTATTTGCTCTAATTATAATGTTTTCATTATATTTTCTTAATTCTTTAACACCAAGTTTTATATGTTCTAATCCGTTTTTAAGCCCTCTTAATTCATCATGAATTTCACTTTTACTTCCATCTGTACTTAATATTATTTGATCAAGTCCAGCTTTAGCAAGTACATCTGCTTTTTTTGGAAGCAAAAAACCATTTGAAATAATAGAGGTTTTATATCCTTTATTATGACACATATTAACTAATTTATCTATTTCAGGATGTAATAAAGGTTCTCCTCCAGTAAATCTAACCATCTCATAAGATTTCTTACTATCCATATAATCTAAAATCTTATTAACATCATCAAAAGTTATATTATATGAATTATTAGTATGAGCAAAACCACACATAAAACATCCAGCATTACAATTTTCAGATACTCTAATAAACATTACTGTTTCTTTTGACATAACTATCTTCCTTTACGTTTTTTAGATGTTGCTTCATTTGTTTTTACAAGTTGTTTACTTTTTTCATAATAATCATCATAATTTCCTAAATATTCATTTATCTTTTTATCTTCAATATATAATATTTTTTTAGCAAGTTCATTAATAAAATATCTATCATGCGAAATAAATAATATTGTACCACCAAAATCTTTTAAGGCTGATTCTAACACTTCTTTTGTTGTTATATCAATATGATTTGTAGGTTCATCCATAATTAGTAAGTTAGTATTTTTTTGAATAAGTTCAAATAATTTTAATCTAACTTTTTCTCCACCTGATAATGTTCCTACTCTTTTAAAAACATTTTCTCCATTAAACATAAATTTTGCAAGTGATGCTCTTAAATGAGTTTCTGAACCATTATAACTTTTTCTTGCTACATCTAAAATAGTTGCTTTATCATTTTCAAATTTTATAACTTGTGGAATATATCCGATTTCTACACTACTACCAATTTTTACATGTTCATCTTCTAAATCATTTTCTTTTAAATTCATAATATGTTTTATTAAAGTAGATTTTCCACTACCATTTTTTCCCATTAGACATACTTTATCTTTAAAAGAAAGATTAAAATTAACATTTTTAAGTAATTCTTTATCTGCTACTGATAAATCAAAATCATTTACTACTAAAACTTGTTTACCAGAACGACTATTCATTTGAAAATTAAGTGGTATTTCTTTTTGAGTTTCTGGTTTATCGATAAGTTCTAATTTATCTAATCTCTTTTGAATACTTGCTGCTCTTTTAAAGAAAGACTCTCCACCTGGATATGCAAGTTTTCCAAATTCCTGTAATTGTTTTATTTTTTTCTTCATTGCTTCAATCATTTTTTGTTGATCTTTATATTGTTCAAATTCAGATAAAATTCTTCTTTCATTTTCTTCTAAAAAATATGAATAATTTCCAAAGAAAATTTCTGACTTTCCTCTTTCAATTAAAACAATTTTAGTAGCAACTTTATCAAGAAAATATCTATCATGTGAACTCATTATTACTGTACCATTATAACTTTTTAAATAACTTTCTAACCACTCTAATGTATCAATATCTAAATTATTTGTAGGCTCATCAAGTAATAAGACATCTGGTTCTCCTAGCATTATTGATGCAAAATGTACTATTGTTTTTTCTCCTCCTGATAAATCATTATATCTTCTATTTAATAATTTATCATCAATTTTAAATCTATTACAAATCTCATTTACTTTTGAATCAATCTCATATCCATTCATATCAATAAATTGTTGTTGTAATTTACCATATCTATCCATTACTTTTTCCAAATCTGCACCAGTAAATTCAGCCATTTGCCCTTCTAGTTCTCTTAATACACTTTCTATCTCATATACTTTTTTAAAATTCATTGTTAGCACATCTTTAACACTAAAATCATCACTAACTTTTGGTGGCATTTGAGAAAGCATTGCAACTTTTGCACCACGTCTTGTTGAAACTACACCAGAATCAACATTTTCATCCTTAGAAATTAATTTAAATATTGTTGACTTTCCACAACCATTTGGACCGATTAATCCAATTCTTTCTCCACTATTTACTTCAAGATTAAATCCATCTAAAACATTTTTAAATCCAAAATTTTTCTTTACATCCGAAAGTGACACCTCTATCATTCTATAACATCTCCTTAAATAATTCTTTTAAATTTTCTATACTATGTTCTAAAAAATATTCATTTAAAACATCACTACTTTTTTCAGTTAAAACTTTATCATCATAAGTAGTTGATATTACACTATTAAGTTCATAACCAGCATCAGGGATTTTATCTAATTTTTTTCTAACAATATATGGTATCATATTATAACAATATTTTTCAGATTTATCTTTAAACACTACATGATATGCTCTTGTTATATATATCTTATCTCCTATTTTAACCTTATCCCCTACTATAATATCATATAAATGATCTTTAACTGCAACAAATTCTTCTTTATTTATTACAATTCCATCATCTATTCCTATAACAATATCAAAATTCTCATCAATTTGACTTATAGCATTATATGCTTTTTTCTTCGCACGTTCTAAATTTGTTCCAACCTCATCTTCTTCAATAAAGTCTGGATAATCATTTAGACTTTTAAAAGTTATTTCTTCTTTAAATATAGTTTTAAGCATTTCTGATATTATTTTAAACTTATCTTTATTTTTTGTAGCTAGTAGTATTTTCATTTAATCCTCCTCTAACTATATGAGTTTTCTATAAACTCCATCCAATCTAAATATTTATCATTTATATCTTCTATTCCATATCCTTTTAAAAATTCGTTATATTCATCTTCTAAATTATTTATTTTTAAACTTTTCTTCAAAACATAAATATCAAAATATTTAGTAGATATAGATAGATTTCCTAAATCTATATAATAAT
>JAZUAY010000101.1:0-15900 GCA_045638205.1 Bacilli bacterium | reverse complement strand
AAAAAGAAACGAAACAAAGAAACCAGCACTTGTTATATTAGGCATATACATGCCTATAATGTGATTTATACATTTGTCTTTTGAATGATGCAGATTTGTATGGATGAGACATAGGAGGAATATAAACTTTCCTTTCTTTTTTAGTTTCAGTAACAGTTTCAAATTCTTTAGAAAATCTTTCGTTTCTAGAAAGTTCTCTTAATTCATAAAATTGTTCATCAATTGATACTAATAAATCACCATTAAAAGATTCAACTACTAAACATTCAGTTTTAGGTTTAAAACATTTAAGTTCATTATTTAAATAAGGTTGATAATAATGATGTTTAAATTTAATAGCATTACCATTATCAAATTTTCTAATAGTTAAAACTGCTAAAGTATTATTAATCTTTTCTATAGTAGGAGCTTCTTCAAAAACAGAAGGAAACTTCTTATAATTCATTGCAAATTTAGAATTAAACTTTGGAACAAAAAACTTAGTTAAGTATTCATTGGCATCATCCATATTGTTAATACCATTCAATCTTAATTCACTAACTAATCTATCTTGAAAAGTACCATTATCACGTTCAACTAAACCTTTAGCCTGTGAAACCGATGTAGTTTCTAAATCAGTACCTAATATCTTACAAGCATATCCAAATTGTGTTAAGACATCTTTCTCACTAGTTCTTTTATCAGGATTTAATAACTTATAAACAAATACAGTTCTATTATCAGTTAAAAACTTATATGGGATACCATATTTAGTTAATATTTGATAATATAAATGATAATAACCATTTAATGTTTCTTCTTTATCAAACCATGCTGCAACTATAGTGTTTGTTGCACGATCAACTGCTAAATGAAGACAACACTTCTTATCACCAAACCATAAATGAATAGAACCATCCATTTCAATTATTTCTCCAAAGTTTTTAGGCTTTTCTTGCCTTGGATGAGCATCTTCTAAATCTATTTCGTGATTAACTAAATAATCAATTTCTTCTTCAGATTTATCCTTTAATTTCTTTTCATGTAATAATTTTTCTTTTAAAATTTTCTTTTTAGTAGCTTTTCTAACTTTAGGAGAAAGTATACCATTTTTAACTAAAGTAGAATAAACATAAGTGTATGATAATTGGTATCCTTCTTCTTCAATTAAATATTCATAAAAATGTTTAAAGTTAAAGTCTTGATATTTATTCTTATATAGTAGTATAATATCTTCGGAGATTGACTTATCTAAAGCATTAACAGGTTTTTTTGAGCGATTACCATGTATAAATGCAGATTTGCCTTTCTCCTTATATTTGATTATAAGACGATTAACTTGTCTTTTAGATATACCTAGTTTTAATGCAACTCGATTTTTATTACCACCATGATCAACTAATTCTTTTATAATTTCATATTTATCTTTTTCTTTCATTCTTAATTTTACCTCTTTCACTTTCTTTCCACCACCAGTGGATTATTATATAACATCGGGACATTTTTGCAAGTTAATACTTAAGACATTATCACAAATTAATCACATAAATTTAAAAAAAATGAAAAAAATACTTGCAATTCCGATAAAAACTATGATATACTTATAACTGTGTGACTGCTTAGATGTGCGAGGTTGCTGATACGCCGGGTAAAGTTGTTAGGTAAAATCAGGTTATTTGCGCGGAGCAAGTCTATACGAAGATATAGGCGAAGGGAGGATATTAAATGTCAACAAAAAAGATGCGTGTTAAAATGAAAGCATATGATCACAGAGTCTTAGAAACTGCAGTAAAGAAAATTGTTGAAACAGTAAAAAGATCAGGTGGAGATATATCTGGACCAGTTCCATTACCAACTGAAATTGAAAAATTCACAATTTTAAGAGCAGTTCACAAATATAAAGATTCACGTGAACAATTTGAAATGCGTACACACAAAAGACTAATTGATATCAAAAATCCAAGTAAGGAAACTATAGAGGCTCTATCTCATATAGATTTACCAAGTGGAGTAGATATTAAAATCAAAATGATTTAATAAAAAAAGTAGGAGGAAAAAATGAAAGGAATCTTAGGTAGAAAAATCGGAATGACCCAAGTGTTTACTAAAGAAGGTAAATTAATTCCGGTAACTGTAATTGAAGTTAAACCAAATGTAGTAACTCAAATTAAAACAGTAGAAAAAGATGGTTATGATGCTATCCAACTAGGATATGAAGATGTAAGAGAAAAAGTTAGCAACAAACCAAAGATGGGTCATACAAAGAAAGCAAACACTGAACCTAAGCGCTTCTTAAGAGAGATTAGAGGAGTTAATGTAGAGGACTACACATTAGGTCAGGAAGTTAAAGCAGACACTTTTGAAAGTGGAGAAATAGTAGACGTTACAGGAACTAGTAAAGGAAAAGGGTTCCAAGGTGTTATCAAACGTCATAATCAATCTCGTGGACCTATGGGACATGGTTCTCAATATCATAGAGGTGTTGGATCATTAGGTACAATGAGACCAATGCATGTATTAAAAGGTAAGAAAATGCCTGGTCATATGGGTAATGTTAGAAGAACAGTTCAAAATCTAGAAATAATAAGCATAGATTTGGACAACAACTGTATATTAGTAAAAGGAAATGTTCCTGGAGCTAAAAAATCTTTAGTAATTATCAAAACAGCAGTAAAAAATCCAAATGCTAAAAAGGAAAGTGCTGATTTAATAACATATGTTGAAGAAAAAAATGAAGAAACTGTTGATACTAATAAAGAAGAGACAGTAAATGAAGCAGTGGAAACAGAAAAAGTTGAAACACCAGTTGCAGAAACTGAAGAAAAAGCAGAAGAAAAAGAAGAAGAAACTAAAGAAGAAGTAAAAGAAGAAAATACAGTTGAAGAAGAAAAACAAGAGGAGAAAGCAGCAGAATAATCATCACTAAAAGTGGTGAAAGGAGGAAAAGGTATGAAACAAGTAGATATTTTAGACCTTAAAGGTAAAAAAGTAAAAGTTCAAAAATTAAATGAAAATATATTTGATATTACCCCAAATGATAAAGTTTTATACGATGCAATTATTTTAGCAAGAGCATCATTAAGACAAGGTACTCATAAGACTAAAAATCGTTCTGAAGTTCGTGGTGGTGGAAGAAAACCATGGAGACAAAAAGGAACAGGACATGCTCGTCAAGGATCAATTAGAGCAGTTCAATGGGTAGGTGGAGGAAATTATGGAACTCCAGTACCAAGAGATTATAGCAAAAAACAAAATAGAAAAGAAAGAAGATTAGCATTAAAAACAGCTTTAACAGAAAAAGTAAATGACAAAGAATTAATGTTAGTTGAAAAAATAGAATTAAAATCAAATAAAACAAAAGATTTTATTAGTTTACTAACTGATTTAAATATAGTTAATGAAAAAGTATTAATTGTTGTTAAAGAATTAGATGAAAATTTAATACTAGCATCAAGAAATTTACCAAACATTGTATTAATTACAGCAGATGAGATTAATGTATTAGATTTAGTAGCAACTAATAAAGTGTTAATGACAATTGATGCATTAAATAGTATAGAGGAGGTGCTTAAATAATGATCGATACAAGATATTTAGAAATAATTAAAGCACCAGTAATAACTGAAAAGTCAGAAAGTTTAAAAGCAATGGGAAAATATACATTTAAAGTTGACCCAAAAGCAAACAAAACAGAAATAAAATTAGCAATTGAAAAAATATTTAAAGTAGATGTTGTAAAAATACAAACATTAAATGAAAAACCAAAAAAGAAAAGAGTTGGCCGTTATCCAGGATATACAAATCGCTCTAAAAAAGCAATCGTAACTTTAAAAGAAGGTCAAACTATCGATCTTACATAGGAAGGAGAACATTATGGCAATTAGATATTATAAACCTACAACTCCAGGTCAAAGAAAAAAATCAACTTTAGTTAATGAAGAAATAACTAAGTCTACTCCAGAAAAAAGTTTAACAGTAACATTAAACAAAAAATCTGGACGTAACAACTCAGGAAAAATAACAGTTCGTCATCAAGGTGGCGGTGCTAAAAGAAAATATCGTATCATTGATTTCAAAAGAAACAAATTCGATATACCTGGTAAAGTAGCAAGTATAGAATATGATCCAAATAGAACTGCAAACATAGCATTAATTAATTATAAAGATGGAGAAAAAAGATATATTATCGCTCCAAAAAATCTTGAAGTGGGAAGTATTATTATTGCAAGTGAAAAAGCAGATATTAAAATTGGAAATGCAATGCCTTTAGCAAACATTCCAGTTGGTACAGTAGTACATAATATTGAACTTCGTCCAGGAAAAGGAGCAGAAATTGCAAGAAGCGCTGGAGCATCAGCACAAATACTAGGACGTGAAGGAAAATATGTAATGTTAAGATTAGCAAGTGGAGAACAAAGAAAAGTTCTAGGTACATGTATGGCAACAATAGGTGAAGTTGGAAATGAAGATGCATCACTTGTTAAAATAGGAAAAGCTGGACGTAAACGTCATATGGGTATTCGTCCAACAGTACGTGGTTCTGTTATGAACCCTAATGACCATCCACATGGTGGTGGTGAAGGACGCGCTCCAATCGGACGTAAAGCACCAGTAACACCTTGGGGTAAACCAGCACTTGGTAAGAAGACACGTAAGAAAAAACATTCTGACAAATTAATCGTACGTCGTCGTAATAGTAAATAAGAAAGGAGAGAATAGATTATGGCAAGAAGTTTAAAAAAAGGACCTTATGTCTTTGATAGATTATTAAAAAAAGTTGAAAAATTAAATGAAACAGGTAAAAAAGAAGTAATTAAAACATGGTCACGTCGTTCCACAATCTTTCCTGCTTTCGTAGGACATACATTTGCGGTTCACAATGGAAGAGAACATATCCCAGTATATGTTACTGAAGATATGGTAGGACATAAATTAGGAGAATTCGCATTAACACGTAAATGCGGTGGACATGGACAAGATAAGAAAAAATAAAATTGACTAGGAGGAGAAAAGAATGGAAGCAAGAGCAATCGCTAAATCACTTCGTACATCTCCAATTAGAACAAGAATAACAATTGATCTAATTCGTGGAAAAGATGTTGATGAAGCATTAACTATATTAAATAATGTTAATAGAAAGTCTGCAAGACTAATTAAAAAAGTATTAGATTCTGCAATTGCCAATGCTGTTAACAATGAGGGTGCTGATAGAAGTACACTATATGTTAAAGAAGCAAGAGTAGATGCTGGACCAGTTATGAAACGTCATTTTTTCGATTCACGTTCTCATATAGGTCACAAAGATAGAAGAACTAGTCACATAGTTATAACAGTGGCTACAAAATAATTAAGGGAGGAAAAGCTAATGGGACAAAAAGTTAATCCTAATGGACTAAGACTTGGTATAAATAAAGATTGGGATGCTAAGTGGTATGCTAGCAAAAAAGATTTTAAAACTAAATTAGCAACTGATTTAGAAATTAGAAAATACTTTGATAAAAAGGCTAAAAACGCTGGTATCGCAAAAGTTGAAATTGAAAGATCAAATAAAAAATGCGAAGTAATAGTTCATACTTCAAAACCTGGAATCATGATTGGCAAAGGTGGAGAAGAAATAGAAAAAATCAAAAAAGAATTAGCAAAATTAACAGGAGAAAAAGTAAGAATTTCTATTGTTGATATTAAAAAAGCTGATTTAAATGCACAAATAGTTGCTGATTCAATAGCAAATCAAATAGCAAATAGAGCATCATTCAGAATGGCTCAAAAACGTGCTATTAGAAATGCAATGAGAGCAGGAGCTAAAGGAATTAAAACTCAAGTTTCAGGAAGACTTGGAGGAGCTGAAATGGCTCGTAGTGAAGGATACACTGAAGGAATGGTTCCACTACATACATTAAGAGCTAATGTTGATTACGGAACAAGTAATGCTGATACAACATTTGGTAAAATTGGTGTAAAAATATGGATCTATAAAGGTGAAATCTTAAACAACAAAAATAAAAAAACTGAGGGAGGTAAGTAATTATGTTAATACCATCAAGAACAAAATATCGTCGTGTACATAGATTACCTCATGAAGGACATGCTCGTGGAAATACAGAATTACATTTCGGTACATATGGATTACAAGCAAAAAGTGGAGCATGGATAACATCAAATCAAATAGAAGCAGCACGTGTTGCTATGACTCGTTATATGAAGCGTGGAGGTAAAGTATGGATCAATATTTTCCCACACATGCCATTAACAAGAAAACCAATCGGAACACGTCAAGGAAAAGGTAAAGGTAGCGTTGAAGGATGGGTAGCAGTAGTTAAAGAAGGAAAAATAATGTTTGAAATATCAGGTGTATCTGAGAGTGTTGCACGTGAAGCCTTAAGACTAGCTAGTCACAAACTACCTGTAAAAACAAAATTTGTTAGTAGAGAAAATGGTGGTGAGTAAGATGAAGGTTAAAGAAATAAGAGAATTATCAACTGAAGAAATTAAGACAAAGATAAAAGAAAACAAAGAAGAACTTTTAAATTTACGTTTTGCATCAGCAATGGGTAACATTGAAAAACCTTCAAGAATAAGAGAATTAAGACACACTGTTGCTAGAATGAAAACAGTTCTAAAAGAACGTGAAATGATGGATAAGGAGGCTGCATAATATGGAAAAAGCTATCAAAAAAGAATTAACTGGAAAAGTAGTTAGTGCATCTAACAATAAAACTATAACAGTTTTAGTTGAAACATATAAAACTCATCCAAAATATCACAAAAGAGTTAAAAGCTCAAAAAAATATGCAGTACATGATGAAACAAATAAAGCAAAAGTTGGAGATTTAGTAAGAATAATCGAAACTAAACCAATTTCAAAAACTAAACATTTCTATTTAAAAGAAATAGTAAAAGAAGCAGTTATTATATAACGATAGTGAAGGAGGAATTAAAATGTTACAACAAGAAAGTAGAATGAAAGTTGCTGACAACTCTGGAGCTCGTGAATTATTAGTAATTCGTGTACTTGGAGGAAGTAAAGTCAAAACTGGAAATATCGGAGATGTAGTAGTAGGAACAGTAAAAAATGCTATTCCAAATTCAAATCTCCCAGCAGGAAAAGTTGTAAAAGCAGTTATTGTTAGATCTAAAAAAGGAATTCGTCGTGAAGATGGAAGCTATATAAAATTTGACGATAACGCATGTGTCATCATAAAGGATGATAAGAGTCCAGTAGGAACTCGTATATTTGGACCAGTAGCCAGAGAACTTCGAGAAAAAGATTACATGAAAATTGTATCTTTAGCGAAAGAAGTGCTATAGAAGGAGGATAATATGAACTTTAAAGTAGGAGACAAAGTTGTAGTTATCGCTGGTTCTAGCAAAGGAAAAAGTGGAAAAATTATCAAAACTTTAAGAAGCGAAAATAAAGTTGTAGTAGAAGGAGTAAACATTGTTAAAAAACACCAAAAACCAAATGGAGTAAGTGAAGGTGGAATTATAGAAATGGAAGCTCCAATACATGCATCAAATGTAATGATAGTAGATCCAAAAACAAAAAAAAGAACTAGAATAGGACATACAACTGATAAAAAAGGTAAAAAAATAAGAATTGCAAAAAAATCAAACGAGAAGCTTGATTAAGTGAAAGGAGGCCTAAATTATGAACCGCCTAAAAGAAAAATACTTAAATGAAGTTGTTCCAAACATGCAAAAAAAGCATAATTATAAATCAGTAATGGAAGTACCAAAATTAGAGAAAATCGTAGTAAACATGGGTGTAGGAGATGGAGCAGGAAACTCAAAATTAATAGAAGCTGCAGTAAAAGATTTAACACTTATAACAGGACAAAAAGCAGTAGTAACAAGAGCAAGAAAATCAATTGCTGGATTCAAAGTAAGAGAAGGACAAGCAATTGGATGCAAAGTTACATTACGTGGAGAAAACATGTATACATTCATGGATAAATTAGTATCAATTGCTCTACCACTTGTAAGAGATTTTAGAGGTGTATCTAAAAAAGCATTTGATGGAAGAGGAAATTATACATTAGGAATAAAGGAACAATTAATTTTCCCAGAAATTAACTATGATGAAGTAGTAAAAGTACGTGGTATGGACATAGTATTTGTAACAACAGCAAAGAACAATGAAGAAGCATATGATTTATTAGATGAATTAGGAATTCCTTTTAGAAAGTAATTGGAGGGTGAAACATGGCAAAAAAAAGTATGATTGTAAAAGCAAATAGAAAGCAAAAATTTAGTGTTCGTGAATACACTCGTTGTGCACGTTGTGGAAGACCACATGCAGTAATGAGTAAATTTGGAATATGTCGTATTTGTTTTCGTGAATTAGCTTATAAAGGACAAATACCAGGTGTAAAAAAATCAAGCTGGTAAAAGATAAGGAGGAATATTTATGGCAGTAATAACAGATCCAATTGCGGATATGTTAACACGCATTCGTAATGCGAATAGCATGCGTTATAAAGAAGTAAAAATTCCAACTTCTAAGATGAAAGTAGAAATTGCTAAAATCTTAACAGAAGAAGGATATATAGAAAAATATGTAGAAGACGGAAGAACTCTTACAGTAACACTAAAATATGCTGAAAATAAAGAAAGAGTTATTACAGGATTAAAGAGAATTTCCAAACCAGGACTTCGTGTTTACGCTAAGAGTGATGAAATTCCAAGAGTATTGAATGGATTAGGAATCGCTATTCTATCAACATCAAAAGGAATTATGACCGATAAAGTTGCTCGTAAAGAAAATATAGGTGGAGAAGTTCTAGCTTATATTTGGTAATAAGAAAAATATAAGGAGGTGTCAAAATGAGCCGTATTGGAAATCGTATAATAAATGTTCCAGATGGTGTAACAGTTACTGAGGCTGAAGGTATGGTTGAAGTTAAAGGACCAAAAGGAACATTAAGTGAAAAGATGTTAAAAGGTATTACAATGAAACAAAATGAATCTACTATAACATTAGAACGAGTTAGTGATTTATATAAAGCAAATCATGGTACAATGAATGCACTAATCACAAATATGATTAAAGGTGTAAAAGATGGCTATGAAAAATCACTTGAAATAGTAGGTGTTGGATATCGTTTCAATGTACAAGGTAAAAAAATAGTAATTAATGCTGGTTATTCACATCCTGTTGAGATGATGGTACCAGAGGGATTAACAGTAGAATCAAATGGTAATACAGAAATAACAGTTAAGGGAATAAGTAAAGTATTAGTTGGAGAATTTGCCGCAAACATTCGTAAAGTAAGAAAACCTGAACCATATAAAGGAAAAGGTATACGTTATAAAGATGAATATGTTCGTCGTAAAGAAGGAAAGAAAGCTGCTAAATAGTAGGAAGGAGAAAGTTTTATGATAAATAAGAAATCACGTAATAGTATGAGAGTTGTACGTCACAGTCGTATCAGAAATAAAATTAGTGGTACAACAGAAATACCAAGATTATGTGTATTTAGATCAAACAGTGGAATCTATGCACAAATAATAGATGATGAAAAAAATACAACTTTAGTATCTGCTTCCTCATTAGATAAAAATTTAAAAATAACTAATGGTAGTAATATAGAAGCAGCAAAAGTTGTAGGAAAATCAATTGCTGAAAAAGCAAGTAAGAAAAAAATCAAAACAGTAGTATTTGATAGAGGAGGATACCTTTATCATGGACGCGTAAAAGCATTAGCAGATGCTGCACGTGAAAACGGATTAGAGTTCTAAGGAGGGTATTTATGCAAAAGAAAAAATTTACTCCTAAACAAAAAGAGCTAGAAGAATTAGTAGTTGACATCAAAGGTGTTGTTAAAGTTAACAAAGGTGGACGTCAAAGAAGATTCGAAGCAATGGTTGTTGTTGGAGACAGAAAAGGAAAAGTAGGTGTAGGAATTGGAAAAGCTGGAGAAGTTCCAGATGCTATTAAAAAAGCAATCCAAGCTGCAAATAAAAATGTTATAAAAATACCTCTAATTGATGGACGTACAATCGCTCATGAAATAACTGGAGTTAGTGGAGCTGCAAGAGTAATCTTAAAACCTGCTAAACCAGGTACTGGTATAATTGCCGGAGGAAGCGTTCGTGCTGTCTTAGAGTTAGCAGGAGTACGTGACATTGTATCAAAATCACTAGGTTCAAGAACAAAATTAAATATGGCACAGGCTGCTATAAATGGATTAAAATTAATTAAAACGCCAGAACAAGTTGCAAAACTTCGTGGAAAAACAGTAGAGGAGATATTAGGATAATGAAATTACATGAATTAGAGAAAAATATTGGAGCTACTCACCGCAAGAAACGTGGTGGACGAGGACCAGGTAGTGGTTTAGGAAAGACTCACGGTAAAGGAGAAAAAGGACAAAATGCACGTAGTGGCGGCGGCGTAAGTCCAGTATTCGAAGGTGGTCAATTACCATTATATCGTCGTATTCCAAAAAGAGGATTTAAAAATGCTTTATTTAAAAAAGTATATGCTATAGTAAACCTAGAAGATTTAAACCGTTTTGAAAACGGAACAACAGTAACACCTGCATTATTAAAAGAAACAGGATTAATTACAAAAGAATTATCAGGAGTAAAAATTCTTGGTAATGGAAAATTAGAGAAAAAATTAACAATTCAAGCAAATAAATTTTCAAAAAGCGCATTAGATGGTATAAAAGAATCAGGAAGTACTGCTGAGGTGATCTAAATCATGAAGCAGTTATTCACTAAAGCAAATAAAGATTTAAGAAATAGAATATATTTTACATTAGGAATTCTTGCAATATTCATATTAGGGTGTCAGATAAGAGTACCAGGTACTGAAAATGTAACAAGTAATTTAGGATTTTTAGAATTATTAAATTCAATGGGTGGAGGAGCCTTTAAAAAGTTCTCAATATTTGCATTAGGTGTTATGCCCTATATTACAGCATCAATTATGATGCAATTATTAGAAATGGATATTATTCCATATATATCAGATCTTGCAAAACAAGGCCATACAGGAAGACAAAAATTAAACAGAATAACAAGATATGTAGGAATACTATTCGCTTTTGTTGAAGGGTATGCATTTGCCTTTGCATTTTATGGAAAAAGTGGAACTCCATTAAATTACTTATACATTTCAACTGTACTAGCAGCAGGAACAGCATTCCTATTATGGTTAGGTGATGAAATAACGGAAAAAGGAGTAGGAAACGGTATCAGTTTAATAATTATGGCTGGTATAATTGCAACTCTACCAAGTATGTTTATAACAGCATTTACATCATTAGTAACTGGAGCAACCGCCCAAATACTAGCCTTAGGAATAGCAAAGTTTGTAGTATTTGTATTAATATATCTAGCAATATTAATAGGTGTAATATTTGTACAAGAATCTGAAAGAAGAATACCAATACAATATGCAAATAAATCAACATCATCATATGAAAAAAGTGCATCATATATGCCAATAAAAATAAATACAGCTAATGTAATTCCAGTAATATTTGCATCAAGCCTAATGAGTATTCCAAGTATAATTGCAGCAGCAGTTAACAATGATTCAGTAACATTAATAGTACAAAAATACTTAAATTATCAAACACCAGTAGGATTTGCAATATATGTAGTATTTATATTTATATTCTCATATTTTTATACATTTATACAAATGAAACCAGATGAATTTGCAAAAAATTTACAAGAAAATGGTGGATATATACCAGGAATAAGACCAGGCAAAGATACAGAAAATTATCTTGCTAAAGTTTTATCAAGAATAACAGTCTTAGGAGCATTCTTCCTTTGTATAATTGCAGGTTTACCAATAATATTTTCAAAAGTAACAGATCTACCAACAAGTGTCTCAATTGGAGGTACAGGACTTTTAATTGTAGTTGGAGTAGCACTTGAGACTTACAAACAATTAGAAGGAAGTTTGTTAACTAGAAATTATAGAAAAGGATATAGAAGAAGGTAATGAAGAATATTATTTTTATAGCACCACCCGCAGCAGGTAAGGGAACACAAGCCGAAAAGATAGTAAACAAATATCATATTCCACATATATCAACAGGAGATATTTTAAGAAGTATTGCGAAAGTTGATAGTGAAATAGGACATTATGTTTCTGAAACCATAGCAAGTGGTAAATTAGTAAAAGATGAAATTACTTATGAATTAGTAGAAGATCGTTTACTACAAGATGATTGTAAAAATGGATTTATATTAGATGGTTTTCCAAGAGATTATGAACAAGCTGTAAAGTTTGATGAAATAATGGAACATATTAATTCAAAGTTAGATTATGTATTAGTTTTAGATATTGATAGAGAACTATTAGAAAAGAGAATAACAGGAAGAAGGATTTGTGAAGACTGTGGTAGTGTTTATAATATAAATGAAACTGAAAGCAAACCAGCTGTTGAGTCAATTTGTGATAAATGTGGTGGAAAATTATATCAAAGAAAAGATGATAATATAGATTCATTTAATACAAGATACCAGATGTATTTAGAAAAAACTGCACCAATTATTGAACATTACAATAAGTTAGGTATAGTAAGAAAAATAGATGGCAACAGAAAAATAGATGAAATATTTGAAGAAATCAAAGAAATAATCGAAGGAGCTAATTAATGATAACTATAAAAAGTGAAAGAGAAATTGAGTTGTTAAAAATTGCAGGGAATGTAGTTTATAAAACTCATAAATTTATAGAACCATTAATAAAAGAAGGTGTAACAACTAAAGAAATAAATGAAAAAGCAGAAAGTTTTATCATAAGTCAAGGTTGTACACCATCATTCAAAGGATATGAAGGATTTCCAACCGCTTTATGTGTAAGTATAAATGATGAAGTAGTTCATGGTTTTCCAAGAGATGAAAAATTAAAAAATGGTGATATTGTAACATTTGATATAGGAGCATGTTACAAAGGATATCATGGAGATTCAGCATGGACATACAAAGTTGGAGATATTTCAGAAGAAAAAGATTATTTAATGAGACATACAGAAAAATCATTGTTCGTTGGTTTAGAACAAATTAAACCAGGAGCAAGAATAGGAGATATTGGAAGTGCTATATCTGAATATGCCGAAAAACATAATTTAGGAGTTGTTAAAGAACTTTGTGGACATGGCGTAGGTACCGATGTTCATGAAGATCCAGATGTTCCAAACTATGGAATGAAAGGAACAGGCCCAAGATTAAAAGTAGGCATGGTAATAGCAGTAGAACCAATGCTAACATTAGGAAGTCCAGAAATATATATAGAAGATAATGACTGGACAGTAATAACTATCGATCATAGCCCAGCAGCTCATTATGAGCATACTGTTGTAGTAACACAAGATGGGTATGAAATATTAACAGGAGAATGAAAAGATGGCAAAAGAAGATATAATTGAAGTAGAAGGTAAAGTTGTAGAAGTCATGCGTGGAGGTAAGTACAAAGTTGAACTTACAAATGGACACATCGTAGAGGCCCATGTTTCTGGTAAAATGCGAATGCATTACATTCGTATATTAGCAGGTGACACTGTAGTCTTAGAATTATCTCCGTATGATTTAAAACATGGGCGTATTACCTATCGTAAATAATAGGAGGGATAAAATGAAAGTTAGAGCATCAGTTAAACCAATCTGTGAACATTGTAAAGTAATCAAACGAAAAGGTATAGTTAGGGTTATATGCAAAAAGAACCCTAAACATAATCAAAGACAAGGTTAATTGGAGGTGAATGATTATGGCACGTATTAAAGGTGTAGATATTCCAAATGATAAACATATCGTAATATCATTAACATACATTTATGGAATAGGAAGAAGTTTAGCAAAAACAATTTGTAAAGACGCGAGTGTAGAGCCTACAAAAAAGGCAGGAGAATTATCTCAAGATGAACTAATAAAACTTCGTGATGAAATCAATAAATATTTAACAGAAGGAGATTTACGTCGTGAAGTAAATATGAATATTAAAACAGCAAAAGAAATAGGATCTTATAGAGGAGATCGTCATAAAAAAGGATTACCAGTAAGAGGACAAAGTACAAGAAGAAATGCTCGTACTCGTAAGGGTAGAGGAAAAACTGTTGCAAACAAGAAGAAAGTTTAATAGTTAAAGGAGGTTAAATCATGGCTTATAAAACTAGAAAGAAAAAAGTAAAAAAGAATGTTCCTGAAGGAGTAGCACATATACATGCAACTTTTAATAATACAATTACAACAATAACAGATAAAGATGGAAATGCTATAAGTTGGGCATCAAGTGGAGCTCTAGGATTTAAGGGAAGTAAAAAGTCAACTCCATTCGCAGCGGGAACTGCCGCAGAAAGTGCAGGACGTGCAGCATATGATATGGGAATGCGTAAAGTAGAAGTGTATGTAAAAGGTTTAGGACCAGGACGTGAAACAGCAATTCGTTCACTTCAAACAGCAGGTTTAGAAATAACAGCAATAAATGATGTTACACCAATACCACACAATGGATGTCGTCCACCAAAACGACCACGTGGTTAATTGTAAGATTGTAAGAAAATTAAAGGGAGGTTAGTTTCATGTTACAATTTGAAAAACCAGTTTATAAAATAACAGATTCTATAGAAAGTAAATCCTATGGAAAATTTGAATTAGAGCCATTAGAAAGAGGCTTTGGAACAACTTTAGGAAATGCATTAAGAAGAGTGATGTTATCATCACTACCAGGAAGTGCAGTATCAAGTGTTAAAATTGATGGAGTTTTACATGAATTCCAAACAATTGAAGGAGTATACGAAGATGTAGCTACAATAATTCTTAATTTAAAAGGATTAGTAATAAGAAATTATGCAACAACACCAAAAGTAATTACATTAGATGTAGAAAAAGAGGGTGTTGTAACAGCAAAAGATATAGAACATGATGCAGATATAGAAATTATCAATGAAGATAAAGTAATCGCAACCTTAAGTAAAGGTGGAAAACTACATATGGAAATGACAGTAACAAATGGTCGTGGATATGTAGATAGTGAAATTGGTAAAAAATCAATAGAAAACAACACAGCAGGAGTAATTGCAATGGATGCTTCATATTCACCAGTTGAAAGAGTACAATATGAAGTAGAACCAGCTCGTGTTGGACAAGATGAAAGTTATGATAAGCTTATAATTGAAGTAACAACAAATGGTTCATTAAAACCAGAAGAAGCAATAGCTCTAGCATCACGTATATTAATAGAACATTTTAACTTATTAACAGATCTTTCATCAATAGCAGATGTAAGTGGCTTAATGGTAGAACAAGAAGAAGATCCAGCAGTTAAAGCATTAGAAACAACAATTGAAGATTTAGATTTCTCAGTTCGTGCATATAACTGTTTAAAAAGAGCAGGAATTCATACATTACAAGATTTAGTAAATAAAACTGAATCAGATATGATGAAAATAAGAAACTTAGGTAAGAAATCATTAAAAGAAGTATTAGACAAGATTAAAGATTTAGGATTAACACTAAGAGATGAAGACTAATTAAGTAAGGGAGGTATAATTATGGCATATAGAAAGTTAGGACGCGACAATAAACATAGAAGAAGTATGCTTGCTACACTAACAAAACAAGTAATCACAAATGAATCTATTAAAACAACAGATACAAGAGCAAAAGAAGTAAGAAAATTTGTAGATAAGATGATTACTTATGGTAAAAAAGGTGATTTAGTATCAAGAAGAAAAGCTTTAGCCTTTTTACACAATGATAAAGTTGTAGTAAACAAAATCTTTAATGATTTAGCAAAACGCTATGAAAACCGTAATGGTGGCTATACTAGAATCTTAAAATTAGGTGAACGTCGTGGAGACGATAGTCTAATGGTAATCATTAAATTAGTAAAAGAAGAAACAAAAAAACAAAAGAAAGAAACAAAAAAATCAAGTAAAAAAGAAAAAAAGGAAACT
>JAZUAY010000100.1:0-2169 GCA_045638205.1 Bacilli bacterium | reverse complement strand
GATAAAATCTTTTTGTTCTTTTTCATTAAAATCATATGCTTTAGTTTCTAAATCTAATTCATTTAATACAATATTATCTAACATCTGATATCTATTTAAAAATAGAGCTATCTTTTTTTCTGGAGTATTAATTCTCATACACCCTGTTATAGCAATAATTGTTACTAATAATATACTTATTTTTTTTAACATAACATTCACCATTTATAGTGTTTACTAGAATTTAAAAAAATATACAAAAAATAGAAGCTTAAACTTCTATCATTTTATTATTAAAACTCACAATTACCTGGTGTTCTAGGATATGGTATAACATCTCTTATATTTTCAACACCTGTTAAATAAATAAGTAATCTTTCAAAACCAAGTCCAAATCCTGAATGTGGACAGCATCCAAATTTACGTAAGTTAACATACCAATCTAATACATCTTTATCCATGTTTAATTCATCCATTCTATTAATTAACTTATCATAATCAGTTTCTCTCTCACTTCCACCCATAATTTCACCAGCACCTGGAACTTCTAAATCAACTGCTGCTACTGTTTCATTATCATCATTTACTTTCATATAAAATGCTTTAATATCCTTAGGCCAATCTGTTAAAAATACTGGTCCACCAAAATATTCTGTTAAATATTTTTCATGTTCTTTAGCAATATCTTCACCTTGTTTAGGCTCAAACTCCCATTTAACATCAGCCTTTTTTAAAATTTCTATTGCATCAGAGTGAGTTACTCTTGCAAACTTAGTATTTATTAATTTTTCTAACTTTTTTATTAATCCTTTTTCAACAAAACTATTAAAAAACTCCATTTCTTCTTTCGCATTATCTAAAACATAACCAACAACATATTTTAACATATCTTCCATAATTTCCATATTTTCATTTATATCACAAAACGCTATTTCAGGTTCTATCATCCAAAACTCATTAGCATGAACTTTAGTATTAGAATTTTCTGCTCTAAATGTTGGTCCAAATGTATATGTCTTTTTATAAGCAAGTGCAAAAGTCTCAGCTTCCAACTGTCCTGATACAGTAAGTCCAGTTTTTTTCTTAAACATATCTTTTGTATAATCAACTTTTTTATCTTTAACTTTTAAATTATCTAAATCTAAACTAGTAACTTTAAATACTTCACCAGCACCTTCAGCATCACTTGCAGTTAATATTGGTGCATGAAAATAAACATAATTTCTATCTTGAAAATACTTGTGAATTGCATATGCCAAAACACTTCTAACTCTAAATACTGCTTGAAACAAATTTGTTCTAGGTCTAAGATAAGCTTGTTCTCTTAAAAACTCCATAGAGTGTCTCTTAGGTTGAATTGGATAATCCTCAGGACAACTTCCTAATACTTCCACTTCTTTTAAAGTAATTTCAAACTCTTGTGCTTCTTTTGGACTTTCTACTACAGTACCAATAACTTTAATAGCACTACCAATATGAATTTTTACAATATCATCAAAATTATCTAACTTACTATCATAAACTATTTGAACATGTTTAAAATATGTACCATCAGAAAAATCAATAAAACCAAATTCTTTTTGTTTTCTATGATTTCTAACCCATCCATTAAGTTCAATTTCATTTCCCATTAACCCATGATAATTTTGATATAAATCTTTAACATCTAATTTTTCCATAACTTTCCTCCATAATAAAAGACTAATTTCTCCAAACAAGGGACGAAAACTAGTCATTAATTCCGCGGTACCACCCTAATTATTATAATTTCTATAATCAACTCTTAAATATAACGGTTTTAACCGGCCAATCCTACTTTATTCAAAAAGGCAACTAAAAAGTGTTCTTCAGTTAGCATTAATTATTAGGCTTACACCAACCCTAACTCGCTATAATCACTAGACTAACTTACTTTTCTTTCTCACAGTTATTAATTAAATAATACAATAAGATACTAAATTTTGTCAAGAAATACTCCTTTTTTTATTTTCTAAATTTATTATATTATAAATTTTATTTAAAACACTTTTATTTTCTTCATCAACTATTTTTATTAATTTTTTATATTTATCTTCTATTTTTAAATTATCATTTTTAAATATTCCAGAATATCAATAATTTATTTTAGCATAATTTTTATTTTTATATGAATTATATATATCATCTTTTATAATATATAATTTCTTTTCT
>JAZUAY010000099.1:0-13253 GCA_045638205.1 Bacilli bacterium | reverse complement strand
GATAATTATATAGAAGAAGTTGACTATATTAAATTAAAAAATGATTTCAAAAAACATATTGTTGAAATTAGTATTAAAGGCTAAAAAGCCTTTTCTATTTTAGTTTATAGCCCATTCACATTAATAAAAATAACATATTCTAAATTGAAGGAGGAAAAAGGATATGTTTAACAATATGAAATTATATACACCTGATGCAGGGTTTACTGTTGGAAATTTATTTCCAGATTTATATAAACCATATAAAAACTATAAACCAAAGGAATTAATACCAAAAAATGATAAAGAAAAATTATTAATTGAAATAGATAGAAATGCATTTGCAGCACATGAATTAAATTTATATTTAGACTTAAATCCAGATAATGAAGAAATGTTAATGTTATTTAATGATTATAGAAAGGAAAGCAGAAAATTAATTGATGAATATGAGGAAAAATATGGTCCACTAACTTTGCAAAGTAACACATTAGAAAACAATCCATTTTTATGGGAAGAATTAGATTTTCCTTTTGTTGGAGGTAATAAAGATGTGGGCTTATGACAAAAGATTACAATTTCCAGTTAATGTTAAAAAGAAGAATTTAAAAATGGCTAAATATTTAGTAACACAATATGGTGGTGCCAATGGAGAACTTGCAGCAGCATTAAGATATCTAAACCAAAGATATACTATGCCAGATAATCGTGGTAAAAGTCTTTTAACTGATATTGGAACAGAAGAACTAGCACACGTAGAAATGATTTCAACAATGATTAATAAATTAATATCTGGAGCAACACTAGAAGAGTTAAAAGATGCAGGCCTTGATACTCATTATGCAGAACATGCTAAAGCTCTTTATCCAACAGATTCAAATGGTGTTCCCTTTACAATCACATATGTTGGAACAACAGGAGACTTTTTAGCAGACTTATCAGAAGATATGGCAGCAGAAGAAAAAGCAAGAGCAGTATATGAAAACTTAATTGACCTATCAGACGATGATGAAATAACAAATTCACTTTTATGGTTAAGACAAAGAGAAATAGTACATTTTGCAAGATTTAAAGAATTATATGATTATTACAAAGAAAAATACAAAAGATAGGAAAAGCTATCTTTATTTTTTTACAGAAATCAAATATATTTAAAAAAGAAACAAAAAACAAAATAGGAAACAAACCTAATTTTAAACGCGGTGAAATAATAAAAGTTGATTTTGGTATTAATATCGGTTCAGAGTTATCAAATACACATTTTGCAATAGTTTTAAATAGTGATGATAATAACAGTGTAGATAATATAACAGTATTACCACTAACTTCAAAAAAAGGATACAAAAGATTACCACTAGGAAATTTATTGAAACCATTTTATAAAAACAATAAATATAATAAAAATACATATGCATTAATAACACAAATCACAACTATTTCCAAGAAAAAAATATTTAATGACAATGTACGAAGCATTTGTAAAAATGATTTAATGAAAAAAATCAATAATGAAATAAGTCAATTTTTAATAAAATAAAAATTGACTATTACCTAAGTAATAGCCATACAATCAAAAGATCACAGTCATTCGACATAAGTCGATACGTTCCTAAGAACACAGTTAAAGTGAATTTTCAACGATTATTGACAATCTACTCACCCACTAGCAACATACTATCATATTTGACATTAAATGTCAATAATATTATATGTAAATACTGATAAATATATACAATAAAATATATAAGTCTAATAATGAATAGGAAAGTAATTTTTAATTAAAAATTAACATAAAATTATAACAGATAACTATTGGGAACAGAAGAACTAGCACATGTAGAAATGATTTCAACAATGATTAATAAACTAATATCAAATGCAACATTAGAAAAGTTAAAAGATGCAGGCCTTGATACTCATTATGCAGAACATGCTAAAGCTCTTTATCCAACAGATTCAAATGGTGTTCCCTTTACAATCACATATGTTGGAACAACAGGAGACTTTTTAGCAGACTTATCAGAAGACATGGCAGCAGAAGAAAAAGCAAGAGCAGTATATGAAAACTTAATAGACCTATCAGATGATGAAGAAATAACTAATTCACTTTTATGGTTAAGACAAAGTGAAATAGTACATTTTGCAAGATTTAAAGAATTATATGACTATTACAAAGAAAAATATAAAAGATAGCAAAAACTATCTTTTATTTTTAATATAAAAATCAAATATATGTATTTACAAACATAAATATTATTGGTATGATATGTTTAACAAGTAAAAAGAAAGGAATGATGAAAATGTGCAAATTAGGAGATATAATTGTAGTAAAAAGCTATACTGGAGATGATGGAAAGAAAATTAAACAACATTCATTTATTGTAGTTGATGATGAGGCCGGAACAATTTCAGGACTTGATTATACAATGGTTGCTTCTGTTATTTCTAGTTTTAAAGATGAAGAACAAAAAAAGAGAAAATTAAAATATGATGGCAATATGGAATTACCAATTGATTCTTTAAATGAATTTAATTTTAAAAAAGAATCTTATGTAAAAGCTGATAAAGCATTCTATTTTGATAAAGAAAAATTAGATTATTATGTATTTGCAACTATAAAAGAAGAATGGTTAGATAAATTACTTCATTTGATATTAAAACTAGCTAAGGAAGGTAAATTGGAGCAAATTACAAATAATTTATAATTGACACTTAACAATTTTTTTGATACAATATTCCCTACATTACTTGATATTATGCACAAAATTGCATATAATAATATTAAGATAGGAGGCAATAATTATGAGTAAGAGAATTATACCTAAAGGTTTCTTTTCAAAAGTTAGAAAGATAACCACATCGGAAAAAGCTCTAAAAGATGTTATTCCACCTGAATTCGTAGATAAGAAACAAAAAATTGTTAAGTTAGTCAAAAAAAATAGTTAGCTTTCCCCCAACTATTGGAAAAGACTATAAAAAGTAAAAATGAAAGAAAGTTAATCAAAAAAAATAATACAATTTAATTAATTGTGTATTGAGCCTTTAAGTAGGAATTTGGCTTATGCCAAGATTTTGATAAGATATCATATTAGTATGGTATCTTTTATTATATATAATTAAAACCCACTTTTTTCAAGTGAGTTTTATCTTTATAAAATATCCTTATTAGAACATTTAAATTTATAATCTAATATATAAGGCATATCAATACCATGTTCATTTACATATTTTTTATGAATATTAAGCATCTCATAACACCAATCGTTTAGAGGTTTAGTAATATTTTTATAATTATCAAGCATATTTATTGCACTTATAACCAAATTAAACCTATCAATTTTATTTTGAACTCTAATATCAAATGGTGTTGTAATTGTACCTTCTTCCATATAACCATGTACTAATATTTTTTTATTATGTCTATTATAAACAAGTTCATTTATCAAATTAGGATACCCATGGAAATTGAAAAGCACTGGTTTATCTTTAGTAAATAACATATCAAATTCTCTATCACTTAATCCATGTGGATGATTACTACTTAATTTCATTAAATCAACTACATTAATAAATCTAACCTTTAATCCTTTAAGAGAAGTTTTTAAAATATCAACTGCCGCTACCGCTTCCATTGTAGGAGTTTCCCCACAACATGCTATAACAATATCAGGATTGTCACTATCACTAACAAAATCCCATACCCCTATTCCATCATTAAAGTGTTTAATAGCATCAGCCTTATTTAACCACTGTGGTCTAGGATGTTTTGAAGCTACTATAACATTAACTTTATTTTTAGTTTTAACAACATGATCAAAAGTAGCAAGTAAAGTATTAGTATCAGGTGGTAAATACATTCTAACAATCTCACTTTTTTTACAAGCAAGATGATTTAAAAAACCTGGATCCTGATGAGTATAACCATTATGATCTTGTTGAAAAACATGTGACACTAATAAATAATTAAGTGAAGCTATATCCTTTCTCCAAGGAATATTTTTACATACTTTTAACCATTTAGCATGTTGACTAGTCATAGAATCAACTATTCTAATAAAAGCTTCATAACTATGAATAAAACCATGTCTTCCTGTTAAAAGATATCCTTCAAGCATACCTTCACAAAGATGTTCTGAAAGATATGCATCCATAACTCTACCAGTATTACTTAAAAATTCATCAGATTTCTTTATCTTAAAATCCCATGTTCTACCTGTTGTTTCAAAAACATGATTAAATCTATTTGACAACGCTTCATCTGGACCAAAGATTCTAAAATTATTCTTATTTAAAGTAATTATATCTCTTAAATAAGCACCCAAATTCATAGTATCTGATGAATCTATTCCACCTGGTGCAGAAACATTAATAAAATAATTATCTAGCTTTGGAGTAACAATTTCTTTTAATAATAAGCCACCATTAGCAAAACTACTTGCACCCATACATTTATCAGGAGATGGTACACACATCATATATTTATTTTTTAAGCTACCTTTCTCATCAAATAATTCATCTGGTTTATAAGACATAAGCCAATTATATAAAAGCTTTAAATCACTTTCATTTTTAACATCAATTGGTACTTGATGAGATCTAAAACTACCTTCAACTGCCAAATTATTAATTTTCTTAGGACCAGTCCAACCTTTAGGCGTAGTTAAAATAATTAAAGGAAGTTTTTTCTTTTTACCATTTCTTATTTTTTTATAATCATTAATAACTTTATCAAGAGCAAAAGCAAAAGCACTATGCATTTTTTTAGGTTCATGACCTGATACAAAATAAACATCATATCCTAGACCTGTAAAAAAGTAACCTAATTCTTCATCACTCATTCTACCTATTACTGTAGGATTAGCAATTTTATAACCATTGCGATGAACAATAGGTAAAACAAAGCCATCTTTTAAAGGATTAAGAAATTTATTAAAATTCCAACTAGTTGCAAGTGCACCAGTTTCAGCCTCTCCATCACCAACAACACAAGCAGCAATTAAATTAGGATTATCAAGTACTGCCCCAGCAGCATGAGAAAGACTATAACCAAGTTCTCCACCTTCGTGAATAGATCCTGGTGTCTCTGGTGCTACATGGCTTGATACACCACCAGGAAAACTAAACTGTTTAAATAGTTTTTTCATACCTTTTTCATCACGAGTTATATTAGAATAAAACTTAGTATAAGTACCATCAAGATAATTATTAGCAATCATTGCTTCTCCACCATGACCAGGACCTGAAATATAAATCATATTCAGATTATTTTTCTTAATAATTCTATTTAAATGACAATAAATAAAATTTTGACCAGGAGCAGTACCCCAGTGTCCAACAATTCTAGGTTTAACATCATTTAAAGATAAAGGTCTTCTAAGTAATGGATTATCTAATAAATATAATTGTCCCACAGACAAATAATTAAGTGCTCTAAAATAACCATCAATAGAATCTAATTCTTTTTTACTTAATGCTTTAATAAAAATCATTCCCCTCTTTATTATCTAATATTATTTTATCAAAAAAAAGAAAAAAATACCAGTATAAAATTTATTAAAATTTACATTAATGATATTTTTTCTATTTAATATTATTATTCAAAACTCCATGCAGAGTTGCTCGAACTACCGTCTCCGGAAGTTGCTATAATGTTATCTCTTAATGTTAATATTGGACGAATATTACAACCTACATTACTTTCATAATTCTTGTTTTTATATGTATCAATATAGCGAAAATCTCGGGTATAAATATAACCATATTGGATATTCCTAGCATACCAACCATATTGTTGAGATGTAGCACGTGAAACATATTCATAATACCTACTTGCAAGACAATAATAATGACCACTATAATTATCACTTACTTGTTGTGCTTCCAATGTCCCTAAGGCTGAATTAACTGCATTATAATCTTTTGCATAAAGTGTATCTCCTTGATATCCTGTACGATACTCAGCACCAATACTGTCTGATAAATCTGGAGTACTACTTGTTCCAGCATTTGATGTATTTAATGAACCATTTATTGTTCCTGTTTGTCCATTATATCCAAAATGCCTATATCCTGATGTATATGCTGTATTTACATATTTACTTGCTAAATCATTCAGTGCCGTTACATAATATTTGTATCCATTATCTCCTGAGAATGTTATATATGTTGATGATGTGTACTCACTTACTATATCTACAGTTCCATTAGCATTCTTTGCTATTACTCTCCACATATTTAACTCACTTGGTGTTATACTTCCACTACATCCTGTTGTTGTACATGAATAACTTCCACTATATGATGGTGTTAAATTTACATAGTCTCCTAATTCAAAATCACTTGCTCTTGGTGATTTAACCATTAATGTAAAATCATCTGTTCTACTTCCACTCGCTGTTGTAACTGTGATTGTGGTTGTTCCAGCACTTACGGCATTGATTACTCCACCACTTGTTACTGTTGCTACACTAGTATTACTACTTGTCCATGTTACACTTGTATTATCAGAATTTGCTGGTGATACACTGGCACTTAATGCATGTGTATCACCCTCTACTAATTTGTTATTAGTTGGTTTATCTGTTATACTTACACTACTTGGTACTATTGGATCTACTGTTAATTGCATACTTGTTGTTGCTCCTCCTGTTGTTGTTGCTGTTATTGTTGTACTTCCTGTTGTAGTTCCAGTTATCTCACAATATACACTTGTTACTACATTATTTGTTAATATATTCTCACATGATAATGTACCTATATTTGAAGTCTGTTCTATTGTCATTGTATTTACATCTAAATCTCTTGGATCACTCTGATTATCACTTGTTGTTCCTGTAATACTAAAGTTATTTGTAGCTGTTCTTCCTACTGTTGTTGATACTGGCATTGATAGATTACTTGCTACACTTGACTGTACTGTAACGCTTGCTGTATCACTGTGTCCTTTTGCATCTGTTACTGTGATTGTTGCTGTTCCATTTCCTATAGCATTTACAGTACATGTTGATGTTGTGCTTGTTGTTTCTATCTCTCCACTTGAGTTTGTACTTCCTCCAGTACAGCTTACTGTTGCTACACTACTATTTGAAGTAGACCATCTTACTTTCTTATCTCTTGAATTGCTTGGTGTTATTGTTCCTACTATAGTTGTTGTTTGTCCTCTGTCTATTGTAATACTATCTTTATCTAATGTTATTCCTTCTACTTCTGGGTCTAATATCTCAACACTTATACTTACTAATTCTGCACTTGGATTACTGGCGCTTTTTGCTGTGATTGTTGCTGTCCCTGGTCCTACTGCTGTAACAGTAATCTTATTTGCTGTTATACTTTTACTACTTCCTGTTCCTGATGCATTTGCTTCTGTATATCTTTCAATATCAACAACACTTGAGTCTGAAGTTGTCCATTCTACTTCATTTGAATTTGCATTCACTGGTACAGTATTTGCTTCTAATGTTGTACTTCCTCCTGTTATTAAATTTATCTCTTCAGGGGAACCTACTACTTCTACTCCTGTTGGTTCTGGCTTGTTTACTGTTACTACACAACTTGCACTATGTCCTTTACTATCAGTTGCAGTTATTGTTGCAGTTGCTGTTATTCCTGTAATAGATTGTGCTGTTACATTTCCATTTGAATCTACTACTGCTATATCTGTATTACTACTTTCCCATGTCACACTTTTATCTGTTGCATAATCAGGAAGTATTGATGCACTTAATTGTTCGCTTTCTCCTTCTTCTAGTGTCATAGAGTTTTTATTTAAACTTATACTACTTACATTGATATGTGAATCTGTTCCATATACATTTACTTTTATGGTAAAGAACTTACTTTCTCCTGTTACAATATAGTCTTCTGCTACCCACATTCTTAAGATATAATAATCTGTTCTGGTACTTGTTGTACTATCACTATGAAGTAGCATCTCTCCTGCAGGAGTTCCTATCTCTGTCGTTGCATTAACCCCACTAAATCCTGTAGGCTCTAACACAGAAGAATATGTTCCCTCTGCACCTGTTGTACTCTTTTCTAAATATATTCTTACATCGTTGTTCCCAAGTGTTGATGTATTATCTTTTACTGCACTTACTTCATACCCTACTGCTGTATTATTTCCTGTTGTTACTGTTACAGTAAAACTAAAGGTTCTTCCCTCACCAGTAAGTTGTTTTCCATCATTATCACTTATTGGAAATGCATCTGTTAGAGTTATTCCATTTGTTGCCTCATTATAATTCATTGTAATTGTACTTGTTGTTACTTTATTTGATTTTGTACCTAATCCAGTATATGTGAATGCTGCATAGGTTACTCCTACTACTGCTACTATAATAAATAATAATGCTACTATTGAGACTATTGTTTCTTTCTTATTAGTATTAATTATTCTCATTATTTTGTTTTTTATGTTTTTCATAAACTCCTACCTTCTTTCTAAAATACTCAAAATCTCAAAGTTAGTAACTTTAAGTAAATAAAAGAAAAAGCTTATGTAAAATATATGTAAGTATATAATTGACCAAAAATTATTTGATAAAAATATATTGCAAATATTAAAAAAATGTGATTAAATAACAATATAGGAGAAGATATTTAAAGTTACTAACTTTAAGAAAGTGATCTTATTAATCTATAAGAAAAAGGTTTACAATGTTAATTGTAAACCTTTTTAATTTATAGCCTTTCCATTTACATATAATTTATATCCATTAAAATCTATATTTGAATATGTTCCATCCTCATCTTCTAAACTTGATACATAACTATCTCCTGTTAATGTTATCTTTGTATTTTTATCTAATTTAATACTTATTTTTTTTGCAGTATTATCTTTATTAATTGTTCCTGTATAAGATGATGAAGTTAAATTCATTTTTAATGTAGATATTTTATCAACTTCAATATCACCTGCTAATTCTTGATTTTTAGCATTTAGTGTTACTTTACCACCATTTTTGCCACTGTTACCCCACTCATCTGTTGCCTTTATACTTAATAAAATATTACTACCATAGTTTAATTTTGTATTACTTAAATTTATTTTTGCTTTTGTATTTGTTACAAAAAACATTGGGGCTGTTTTATAGTAATTTGAATTTTCATCTATTTCTAACGTTGATTTGGTAGCAGTAAATGTTCCTGTACCAGTTCCAGCATCACCACTCATAGATTGATAAATCATTACTCCGGCTTGATCTGTTTTATTTTCACTTCCACGATTTCCTTTTCCAGAGGCTATTAGATTTGAATTTTTTACAATAATACTATTTTTACCTTCAACTACAGCAATTTGAGAGTTTTCTGCATTTCCTGTTGTTTTATTTACACTTATTTTTCCTGTAGAATATATAAGAGGTGATCCTGTTCCTTTAGTTGATAGTTTAGAATTACTTACGGTTACTGTTCCTTCTCCTCTATCTGTTGCAAGTGTTGCAGATGAAGCACCTGTTGTTGATATATCTAAATTATCACCTATTATTGTTCCTCCATATGTTGCATCAAGTCCTCGTGATGAGCTTTCTCCAGTTGTAATTATTTTGGAGTTACTTATATTAATTTTAGCTTTACTTCCAGTTGCAAAGATAGCATTAGCTCCTTTTCCATTTGTAGAGATAGTAGCATTTTTTATTGTAGCATTACTATTTTCTTGAGCTAAAATAGCAGCATTTACTCCTGAAAAGTCTGACTCTTCAGTGTTTGAACTATCTCCTGTTTTATTTACTTTAATATCAGACGCATCTAAACTTCCTCCATCACTTACTAATATGGCATTTTCATTACTTTTCCTGGATTTATAACTCTTGTTTGCTAGTTTTTTTTTACTTGTAATTTCTAATGCACCTGATGCTTTAGTACTACTTTGACTCATCATTTTAGTATTATCATTATTATTGGAATTTAGTTTACTTGTTATTAAACTACTTCCTGCTATTAAACCAATACTTAAAATAATCGTTGATAAAATATAAATTATTTTTTTATCATTATTTTCAAAAGTTTCTTTAATACTTTTTTTATTAAAATTACTTAATATTAAATATGATATTGATAAAACAATAACTATACTTTCTATTCCAAATAGTGCATAATAATACCAGTCTAATGAATTATTATTATTCATATTTGGCATGCTATTCATATTAGATTCATTACTATCATTTTGCATATCTGGTGGTGCTTGTTGATTATTAGTTGTTCCATTGTTATTTTGTTGTGAATCACTTGTTGTATTATCCTGTGAATTTCCTGGCATGCTTGGTGGTGTGCCATTAGAATTATTAGAACTTCCTCCGTGCATACTTGGTGGAGTTTGCATCATCATATTGTCTGGCATATTATTATTACTACTTCCTGCAAAATAAATTGTAACTCCTAATGATATTATACTTATCATTATTATAAATAATAAAATTATATTTTTTGTAATTCTTGACATTACATCATCTCCTTTCATGCTTATAATTATATGTTATAATTGTGAAAGGAAAATGAACTACTTGTGAACTTTTTGTGAAATATTTTTTTCAAATTCTTTATCTATTTCATCATATATTTCTTCTTCATTGTACTCAATTTGTTTTAAATAACTATTAACCTCATTTATAAATTCTTTATTGTTGGAGTTTTCTGCTATACCATATATTAATGGTATAATCATTCCAAGTTCTAGTCTTTTATTACCACCACGTTTAAAATCTTCTATTTTAGTATTTTTTATTTTATTATAAAACCTTTTGTTAACTTCTTCTTTACAATACTCTTCTTTATTATATTTAATTACATTTTTAATTCCATACATATCATAATATAATTTTTTTTCTATTTTTAATAAAAGTGATGGATCATATACATAGTTATCTAATTCTACCCATCCATGTCTTGAATATTCTTTACCATATGTTAGCTCTAAATATTTACTATCTCCTCTTACTAAAAGTGAATCTTCTAAACATAAAAACATATATAGGCTTCTATCAAAACATTTTCCTGGTGGAATAGTTGGCTTTAAGTATTTAATATGCATTGATACTGGTAAACAATTTATATAAGTATTATTTAATTTATTATAAAAATTATCATCAAATGGCTTTATTTTATTTAATAACATACCTTTTAAATATAATCTTTTTAATTTTTTTAAATATTTTACTTTAGTATTCATAAATCCCCCTATTATAATAAAAGAAACTTATACTTAAGCTTCTTCATTTTTTTCTACTTCAACTTTTCCTTTGTAACTTCCACAGTTTGGACAAACTCTATGTGGTTTAATTACTTCTCCACAACTTGGACATTTTAATGTATTAGGTGCATCAATTGCATTGTGGCTTCTTCTCATTCTTTTTCTTGTCTTTGATACCTTACGTGCAGGTACTGCAAAAATTTGAATATTTAAAGTCATTTATCTCACTCCTTCCCAAACTCTTTTAATATATCATTAAAAGGATTGTTACTATTTTTTTCCTCTTCTTCATCTAAGAGGCGCCATCCCTCTCCTTGAAATTTACTTAAATCTGTCTCTTTTGTATATTTAAGGGGAACCTCTAATACAATATTTTCCCATAAAAGTTCTAAAATATCAAGAGAATTTGGACAATTTCCTAAAATTTCTGTTAAATTTCCCTCTATTTTAAAGGAAAATGGATAATTTATCTCTTCTAAACTTATTGAATCTAGTAAAATCATCTCTCCCTTAACATCTAATTTTATATAATCATCATCATCAGTTACCCTTTTTATATAACCTTTAGCATATAATTTATTTATTTTCTTTATATCTGTTTTTTTATAATAATCTTCTGTTATATTAAATTCACTATCAATTATTTCTTTTTCTTTTATATTATTATGAAGTGGTAATAAATCTATCATAATTTTACTATTTCTCCTTTCTTGTTCTTTTTATATCTTAAACTTTCATTTATAAAAGCATTAAATATTTTTTCACTAGTGTTATCACTTTCAAATAATCCTTTTTCTGGATGCCACTGTACTCCAATAATAAAATTCTTATCTTTCATCTCTATTGCTTCTATTACTCCATCAGGTGCTGTTGCTACTACTTCATATAAAGGATTATTTAATGCTTGCATTTTATGATAACTATTAACATCAATTTTTTCTTTACCAATTATTTTATATAATAGGCTATTTTCTTTAATATTAACACTGTGTGCATATTTTATGTCAACTTGCCTATGGTTTATTTCACTTTCAATTGGTATTATATTTTCTTCAACGGTTCTTTTGTATGATGCTAAAATCTGCATTCCTAAACATATTCCTAATACTGGCATATCTTTTTTTACCGCCATATCCACTATTTCTATATCATATTTTGTAAACTTTGTTCCTCCTGGAATTAAGATGCCATCGCAACATTTTATATAATATCTTAACATATCTTTATCTTCTTCGCTAAACTCTGGAAAATCTCTATTTCTTGTTGTAAAATAATCTATCACTTTTGGTGGACATATTAAAAGTGGTATGCCACCTGATAAAATTACTGCTTTTCTTACACTATCAAAAACATAATGCATCGGTTTTTCTGTGGCGCGCTCCAATTCACTCCTCATTAATATTCCTATAACTGGTTTTCTCAATTTAAATCATCTCCTAAATATTTATAAAAAAATTCTTTCTTTTTAATATTATTTTCTGTATCAAAAAACTCTAAACTTCCTGGACCATATTCTTTTAATATATTTTTTTCCTCCAATACTTTTTTAGTCTGTTTTGCTACTCCTATACTACCATCAAAAAAAGTTACATCACCTAAAATATTTTCTATTTCATCTTTTATTATTGGATAATGAGTACATCCTAAAACAACATTTTTTATTTCATTTAATCCTTGAAACTTCTTTTCTAAGTAATCTCTTATTTTTTCTTTATTACCTTCTTCTATTAAATCTGCAAGTCCACTACAACTTAAAAGAATTGTATTGTTATTATCATATTTGTGATATAATTCTTGAAACTTTTCACTTTTTATTGTAGCTTCTGTTGCCATTACTAATGTCTTATAATTTTTAGCATGATCATATACTACTTTATATGCTGGTTCTATTGCTATTATTGGAATACTATATTTTTTTCTTAAATAATCTTTTGCAATACTACTAGCGGTATTACAGGCTATTACTATTATTTTAGCTCCTTTATCTATTAAAAAGCTTACATTTTCATCACTTAACTTAATAATTTCTTCTTTTGTTTTATCTCCATATGGATTATTTTTACTATCTGATAAATAATAAAAATCT
>JAZUAY010000098.1:0-10074 GCA_045638205.1 Bacilli bacterium | reverse complement strand
TCTCTTGTAGCAGTACCTGGATTTACTTCTATTGTAATTTCTTCTGCATATTCTTTATTTATTAGGTTCAAAATTTCTACAATGTGTCTGCTCTCTATATACGATGGAGTTCCACCACCTATATAAATTGTAGAAATAACTTCATTTTTATATTTTTCTTTTACTTCTTTATATAAAACATCTAAATAATGATTTACAAAATCTTTATTATAATAATATTTACAAAAGCCACAATAATTACATATATTTTTACAAAAAGGAATATGAATATAAACTGATTTAACCATAATTAATCACTATCAACTTCCAAAATAGACATAAATGCATCAGGTGAAATAGATACACTTCCTATTTGTTTCATTTTTTTCTTACCAGCCTTTTGTTTTTCTAAAAGTTTTTTCTTTCGAGTTACATCTCCTCCATAACATTTAGCCAAAACATCTTTTCTTAAAGCTTTAACAGTACTTCTAGCAATTACTTTAGAACCAATCACTGCTTGAATAGGAATTTCAAATAATTGTCTCGGAATATTTTTCTTTAAATTATCAACTATTAATTTACCACGAGCATAAGCGAAGGTCTTATGTACAATAATACTTAATGCATCAACTTTCTCTTTATTAAGTAATATATCCATTTTAACTAAATCACTATTTCTATAGTCATTTAGTTCATAGTCAAAAGAAGCAAAACCACGTGTAATTGACTTTAATTTATCAAAAAAATCATATACCACTTCTGATAAAGGAAGCTCATAAATTATATTAACTCTTACTTCATCTAAATAATCCATATTTATAAAAATACCACGTCTATCCTGACAAAGTTCCATAATAGGTCCAATGTAATCAGTTGGAGTTAATATACTCGTTTTAATAAAAGGTTCCTTAAATTCTTTTATTTTACTTTTATCAGGTATCATTGATGGACTAGTTATTTCTAATTCTTCTAAACTAGTAAGTATTATTTTATATACAACTGAAGGAGCAGTAGTAATAATATCAATATTAAATTCACGTTTTATTCTTTCTTTAATAATATCCATATGTAATAGTCCTAAAAAACCACATCTAAAACCATAACCTAAGGCAGATGATGTTTCTGGAACAAATTCAAGTGATGCATCATTAAGTTTTAATTTATTTAAAGCATCTCTAAGCATTTCAAACTTAACACTATCAATTGGATATATACCACAAAAAACCATAGACTTCATAGGTTTATAACCTTTTAAAGGAGTTGCTGCAGGATTTTCTAAAGTTGTAATTGTATCACCTACTTTAACTGAAGTTATATCTTTAATACTAGCAACTATATGTGTTACCATACCACTAGAAACACAATTAACTTTAACTTCTTTAGGAGTAGTAATAAAAAGCTCTGTAATTAAATACTCTTTATCACTTTGAAACATCTTTATAGTATCACCTACATGTAAATCACCATTAAAGACACGAACTGATGCAATAACACCTCTATAACTATCAAAAACACTATCAAAAATTAGTGCTTGAACACCATTAGTAGAAGAATTAGTAGGTGCTGGAATTTTTTTAATAATTTCTTGAATTAAATTTTCTACACCCTTTCCAGTTTTAGCACTAGTTAAAATAATATCTTCATCATTACAACCTATTAATTTGATAATTTCTTCTTTACATTTTACTACATCAGCACTTTCTAAATCTATTTTATTAATAACAGGAATTATCTCTAAATCATTATCAAGAGCTAAGTAAAGATTAGCAAGAGTTTGAGCTTGCAGTCCTTGCGTTGCATCAACTAGTAAAACAGCCCCTTCACTACTTGCAAGTGAGCGACTAACTTCATATGAAAAATCAACATGTCCTGGAGTATCTATTAAATTAAGAGTATATTCTACTCCTTCATAATTATATTTCATTGTTGCAGTATTAAGCTTAATAGTAATACCACGTTCACGTTCTATATCCATAGAATCAAGCATTTGATTTTTAGACTCTCTCTTAGTTACAGCACCACATATTTCAAGCATTCTATCTGCAATAGTACTTTTACCATGATCTATATGAGCAATTATAGAAAAATTTCTAATATTCTGCATAATATCACCACCAAATAATCATTATTATACCAAAAAGCTTGGATATTTCCAAGCTATGTTAACTAATTACACTATCATTTAATGTAAATTCTTCATCATCATTACTATCTTCTTCTACATTATCATTACTAAAGAAAATACTATAAAGTTCACTTTTAAATTCTTTTTCATCATCATCTTCATATCCTTTAAAGAATACTTCATTAATATCACCATTATTAAAAAGTAAAACTTCATCTGAATTTATAACACCTTCTGGATACATACATCCAGAATAATCATAAATTTCTTCATCGTTATCATTAGGAACTGAGCAAAAGCCAGTAATCATAACCTTTTTAGTACCACCTTCAAGCATTACTACTGTTCCTATAGGTAATAATTCTTTTTCCATTTGCCCCTCCTTAATTATCTAATAAATCAACAGTCTCATTATTTTCAGTTTCTGGTATAGACCATGTATCATCTTCTTTTACATTATTATCCACTGCTGAATATGCTAAAGATTCATCTGCAACACTAGTATCTTCATCTTCTGCGAAATCATCACGTTCACTATTAATTACATTAGCATCATCTTCAGTCCAGAATTTATTATCATTACTAGGTCTATCCTCATCTAAATCTAAATCACTATTTTCTTTTCTATCATTATAGATTTTTGCACCAACACCAACTGCTGCTGCTGCTCCAACACCACCTACAATTGGTCCAACACCTATTCCTTTACTACTCTTAGTTACTTCATCTGCAGCATCACTAACATCAGTGTAATCATCATCTGAATCAAATAAATCTGTAGTATTATCTTCTATATCGTTTGTTATAGATGCATCAGTTGTATTAGTAGCAGTTGTAGTATCAGTAGTAGCACTTGGTGTTTCCTCTACTGGAGCACTTTCTGCCTGTGGAGTATAATTTACAGTTCCTGTATTTGCCTTAGGACTTTCTCTTGTAAATGTTGTTTGACTAGTTTGTGCTTGTGGTTGTTCTTGTTGTGGTTGTTCAAAATGAACTTCAACATTTTCTGTTGTAATATTTGTTGCAGGTGTTTCACTACTAGTACTAGTTGCAGTTGAGCTACTATCAGTAGTAGAATTAGTTGTATCAGAAATTGTACTATTATTACCATTTGAACTAGTATCACTTGTTTGTGTATCACTACTACTAGAAGTAGTATCAGATTTACCAGAAGAAGACAGTTGTTTTTCTTCTTCCTTAATAGCATCTCTATTTTCTTTTTGAGCTTTTTCAAGTGCTGAACTTGCTGCTGAACTAGCAGAAGAAGTTACCCCACCTGTAGCTATAGCACCCGCGGTACCTGCAGCTGCAGTCATACCACTACTTCCTAAAGAAGAATTTCCACCTGATGAACTTCCTCTAGAAGAACCACCACCCGATGAACTAGAACTTGATGAAGAACTTGTATTTTCTTTTGATTCACTTTCTTTATTATCTTCTTTTTTATCTTTAGAAAATAATAAATTCATTATTTCTTTGTTCTTCTTATTGCTATAAGGAACAAGTGCACTACTTACTAATTTTTTAGCTTCTTCAGCACTTTTTACTTTTATTTTAATTGCATCACCAGTTTTGTTAGTTGAATCTTTTTCTAATTTGTTTGCAATAGTAACCATGCCATCTAAACTACTTGCATATGAAAGTAAATCATTTTTTGATTTTGAAAGACCTTCAATTCCACTATTAATCGCAGAAATCTCACTAGATATATCAGGTCCACTTTCTATGTCACCACTCGATATTTTAACAGTAGTCCCTCCGATATCAGCATGAAATTTATTTGCTATAGACCTCAATTCACCAGCAGCATCACTGCATCTACCTTTATCAATTAATAAACTATATGCCATAATAATCACCTTACCTTACTTGCCCATATTAGAACTTGCTTCTTGCTGTGCTTTCTTAGCTTCTTCCAATTCTTTTTCTTTTTCTTCTAATTGCGGTTTTAATGAATTAACTAACCTTTGTTTTTCACCTATTCTTTGCGTTAATTCATTAGCATCAGCACTACCTGGAGCCATGCCACCAAGAGTATCAGTTTTTACAGTAATAAAAAGTTCCGCTCTACTTATTTGTTCCTTTAATTCTTTTATTTTATTTTCCAAAAATGGAATAAGCTCATTGGTAATTTGTTCATATCTATATTTCCACATTTTAGTTTCTATTCTTTTTAATGCATCATTCATTTTAGTAATATGTTCAAGAAAACTGTTTGCAATACTTTCTAACCTATTTTCTAAAATAGCATTACCATTAACAGCAACAGTTTCCTTATTAACATATTCTTTCTTTTTTAATATTTCTTTTTCGGTATCAATTCCACTTTGAATCATAGGTGCAACTTTAGCAAATATTCTATTGTGATTAGCATCTACGTTATAACATTCTCCTAAACTTGTAACAGACATAAATATTCCTCCTTATTTTTTAATATATTGTAAATAAAAGATTATTCTTTTACTTACAATATATTGCATTTAATAATGCAATATAAATAATTATCTTTGAATTCTACTAGCAGCCTCAGTTGTTCTAATATTAGTTTGTTCTGCATTGATATATTCATCACAAGTAGTTTTAATTCCTTTAGCATTTTCTCTAATTTCATTAATAAAAGCTTGGAAATTACTACGATAATGATCAAATAATTCAAATGCTTCATTTGCTGCAGATCCTTCCCAACTTCTTTGTGCTTTATTTTTTTCTGCTTCTACTTCTTGAAATAAACTGTCTACTTTATTAGCAGTAGTTTCAATATCATCAGCTTCTTTTCTAGCAGCAGTGTAATCTAATTCCTTTTCCATTTAATATTCCTCCCTTCAACTTAAACGTTTCTATTATAGCTAGCTTGAGCTCTTTCTCCAGCAGCATCAGATTGTTTTGCAACATCAGTAAATACATTACCCATATCTGCAAAAGCTTTACTCATTTGTTCAATAACTTCAGAATTTCTTTCATAAATTTCTTTAAATTTTTTATAATCTTCACCTTTCCATACATTTGCTAATGCCTCAATTGATGTTCTAAGTTCATTCATGTAAGTACGATAATCTTCTGAAAATTCTTGAAAACGACTACCACTTGTAGAAACAACTGAAGAATCAATTCCGAATACATTTGCCATAACTACACCTCCTTAATAGTATAAGTAAGAAAACCTACTCCTTATTCTTACACTTCAATTGTACCATTATTTTAAATAAGTGTAAATAAATTAAGAAATTATTTACATTAATTGACAAAAAAAAGGCAAATGATTATTTTTTATAAGTTTTATCATTTGTCTTACTATTATCTTTTTTTTACAACAACATTCTTAATAATTTCTTTTTCAAACACATTTTATATTATGGCAATTTTTTGTTATTATGTCTAGAATTATTGCAATTTTCACTAATTATCTATCTCTTAATTTAGCATTAAATTTACTACATACATTATCAATTATTTTATTAAATTTCTCCATAACTTCATCATCTGTTAAAGTTTTTGTTTCATCTATAAATTCTAAATTAAAAGCAATGCTTTTTTCATTATCATCAATCTTTTCACCTGTATAGATATCAAATATACTAATATTATTTAATATTTTACCACCACTTTTACTTATTTCTTTTATAATATCACCTGCAACTACATCTTTATTTACAATAAATGCTACATCTTTAGAAATAGATGGATAAATTGATGCTTTTTTATATTTTAATTTACTAGTATTTTTCATAAGTTTATTTAAAGAAAGCTCAAATACATAAATATCATCTTTACATACTTTAGGATGTACTTTTCCAACTATTCCAATATCTTCTTTATCAAGTGTTATTTTACAAGTTATATAAGGATGCATATCAGATATTTCACTTTCTACAAAACTATATCTATTTTTAAAACCTAAATAATCTAACAAATCACAAACAATTCCTTTTACAAGATAAAAATCTGCAAATACTTTATTATTATTTATAGGATTAACAATATAATTACCCTTAAGTAAACCACATATTTTACTCTCTTCATTATACTCTTTATCATAAGTCTTACTGATTTCATAAATAAATACATCATCAACTTTACGTTTTTTATTATAATTATATATATTTAATAAACTAGGTATTAAAGTAGTTCTAACAACTGATTTATCAACACTCATTGGATTTGGTAAAACTACTTTTTCTTTATTTTCATAATTAAATTTGTTACTCGCCTCAGGACTTACTAAAGTATAAGTCTTAACTTCATCTAACCCTAAGCTTCTAAGTCTTTTAGAAATAATTTTTCTATAATATACATCTCCAATATATCTACCACGTCTAGTAGTAGTTTTTGGTAAAGTACTTTTTAGATTATGATAACCATAAAGTCTTCCAATTTCTTCAGCAATATCATTTACAAATTCGTCAAAATCAAGTCTTCTATTAGGAATAGTAACTTTAAATATATTATCATTAACTTCATAAGTAAATTCCAATCTTTCAAGTTCTTTTTTCATATCATCAATTGATATTTCAATACCAAGTATTTTATTAACTTCTTCTACACTAAATTCTATTACTTTAGGAGTTTTATCTATTTTATCATATAAAACCTCACCTGATAATACTTTAGCAGAAGCATATTTTTCTAATAAATGACAACATCTATTCATAGCTTTTATAGTATATTCATAACTTAAACCTTTTCCAAAACGGATAGATGCCTCACTTTTTAGATTAAGACGATTGGCAGTATTTCTAATACTTACTGGATCAAAAATAGCACTTTCTATTAAAATTGTTTTAGTCTCATCACTAACTTCGGTAGTAGCTCCACCCATAACACCTGCAATAGCAACTGGATTTTTATTGTCACAGATTACGATTGTCTTTGATAAAAGATTTCTTTCTTCACCATCAAGTGTAGTTATTTTTTCACCATCTTTTGCATCTCTTACTAATATTTCGCTACCTAACTTATCTTTATCAAAAAAGTGTGTAGGTTGACCATATTCAAGCATAACATAATTAGATATATCAACAACATTATTAATTGGTCTCATACCAGCATTTATAAGACGTCTTTTTATAAATTCTGGACTCTCACCTATTTTTACATCAGTAACCATCTTAGCAAGATAGAAAGGACATTTTTTAGTATCAACTGATAATTTAAAATGCTTATTAATATCATCGTCTATTTCACTGTAATCATCATCTGGTAAAGTAACCTTTTTATTTAATATTGCCGCAATCTCATAAGCAAAACCAATATGGTAATAACAGTCATTATTACGATGTTTATGAATATCTAGCTCATACATTGAAGAATTTTCTCCAATATATTCTAAATAATTTTCTCCTATAGGTGCATCACTTGATAACTCTTCAATGCCACGATTATAGGCATCTTCAGTTTTTGCTTCAAGTCCAAGTTCATATTTAGCACAAAGCATACCACAAGATTCTACACCACGAATTTTACTTTTTTTAATTATAAAATCACTTGGTAAAACTGCACCAACTTTGGCAACAACAACTTTAAGTTTCTCTCTTACATTAGGTGCTCCACAAACAATTTGTAACACATCACTTCCCACACTTACTTTACATACATGTAAATGATCACTATCAGGATGAGAAACACATTCTAAAACTTCACCTATAACAACATTATCTAATTTTTTTTCAATTACCTGTTCTATATTAATACCAGCGGTTTTAATTTTTTCAGCAAGAAGATGTATATCTTCGTTAGTTATATCAATATAATCATTAACCCATTCTAAATCTATCACTTTTCATCATCCTTTCTATCAAAAATATCTACTTCTCTTAAATCTGTATTATAGAAAGTCCTACAATCATCAATATCATATTTTAACATTGCAAGACGTTCTGCCCCAAAACCAAATGCAAAACCACTCCAAATCTTTGGATCATATCCACAATTTTCTAAAACTTTAGGATGAACTACCCCTGCACCACAAACAGTTATATAACCACTATGTTTACAAATATTACATCCATTTCCATGACAATTAAAACATGTAATATCAATTTCTACTGATGGTTCAGTAAATTGATAATAACTAGGTCTAAAACGCGTTTCAGTTGTTGTTCCAAAAAGATGTTTACAAACGACATCAATTGTACCTTTTAAATCAGATAAACTAATATCTTTATCAACTATTAACCCTTCAATTTGCATAAATTGATGAGAATGAGTTGCATCATCATCATCTCTTCTATAAGTTTTACCAGGACAAATCATTCTAACAGGTTCACTTCCACCAGATGCTAACATCGTACGAATTTGTACAGGTGATGTTTGACTACGTAAAAGTATATCCTCGCCTTCAATATAAAAAGTATCTTGTGCATCTCGTGCAGGATGACCCTTAGGAATATTTAACATTTCAAAATTATATTTATCTTCCTCAATCTCAGGACCATCAATAACATCATATCCCATAGACATAAATACTTTTTCAATTTCTTCTATTAATCTTTCTAAAATATTTGCAGACCCCATTCTAATTTTTGTTGCAGGAAGTGTTACATCAATTTTTTCTTTTTTTAATTTTTCTGCTAATAATTTATCATTAATTCTAGTTTTCTCACTATTATAATAATCATTAAATCTATTTCTTAATTTATTAACTTGCATACCAAATTCTTTTTTATTCTCTGCATTTTTAATTTCACTATTTAATTTAGTAATTAGTCCACTTTTACCCAAATATTTAACTCTTTTTTCTTCTAATTCTTTTAATTCTAAAACATTAACTAAATCTTCATCAAGCATTTTCTCTACTTCTTTAATTTCCATTTTAAATCATCTCCTTAATTTTTTCCAATCTTTTTACTTTAATAACATAATTATCTTTATTTTCTTCTTTTTCATCAAATAAAATAGCATGAATACCAAACTTTCTTGGAGCATTATAATCAAGTTCTAAATTATCACCTATCATATAACAATTCATTTTATTAGTATCTTTTACAATGTTTTTATAAGCATCACTATTAGGCTTTAATGCATAATCCCCTCCATAAACTTCGCTAAAATATGAAAGCATCCCACTTCTTTTAAGTCTATTTTTTTGTGAATAAGTAAACCAGTTAGTTAATGCAACAATTTCATAATTTCTAATCTTTAAATACTCTAAAAGTTCAAAACTTCCATCTACTATAGTATCAGGTAAATTATGAGCTACTTCATATATCCAAGCTTTTATTACTTTTTCAGAACAAGGAATATTTTTATACTTAATATAGTTATTAAATTCTCCTATATCATATTTATAATGTGTTTTTTCATAACCTAATAATAAATTTATTTTATTATCAAGAAAAATCTTCCCTTTTTCCTCTCCTAACATTTCAATAAACATATTATCTTCCTTATCCCAATCACATTTAAGTAAAGTCTGATCAATATCAAATATTATTTTTTTCATCCAAAAACCTCCTAAAATAAAAAATAACTATAAACATAAGGACGAAATTACCGTGGTACCACCTTATTTTATAGTTATTACTATACACTTTATATTCTTAACGAGAATAACTCGCCTATAATTTAGGTTATAGGAACTACATAGACGAATTCATAAGCTATTAATAATTGTTTACACCAACCACAATCTCTCTTAAAATAAATCACTTACTACTACTTCTATATTATCGCTTCAAGATAGATTATAACACAAATTATCTTTATTTGTAAATAAAATCATTCATCTTTATATATTTTTTAATATAATTACTGGCATTAATTTTATTATTATAAAAGAATTCTTTATTAAAAGATAAACATCTATTATTTAAAAATTCTTCTTCTAAATATTTATCATCTACTAAAAACATAGAAATAATATCACCATAAGAATAGTTTAAAGTATCACTTATATCTAAATTAATTAAGTTATCTAAAAATAAATCAATATTTTCAAGATTCTTATTATTCTTATAAATCATTTTACATAAATG
>JAZUAY010000097.1:0-8357 GCA_045638205.1 Bacilli bacterium | reverse complement strand
GTATAATTTGAATAATTATTTTATTTGTATAATATAATGTTTCACGTGAAACATTATATTTTTAATGTGTTAATAATAAAACAAAAAATTTATATTTGTTGAAAAAAATATTCCAAAATTATTTCCCGGGAAATAATTTTGGAAAGAAAAATAAAAAACACTTGCAAAATTAATAAATATATATTAAAATATTTTTGTGCAATAAGTTTAATGAATACCTGGTCAGGATCGGAAGATAGCAGCCAATTTATTATAACTTATGTGCACTTTTTTTTGGAGGAAAATATGAAAGAAGAATTTATGAAGTTGGCTATTGAAGAAGCTAAAAAAGCTTTAGAAATAGGAGAGATTCCTGTTGGTGCAGTTATGGTATATAATAATAAAGTAATTGCTACTGCTCATAATCTTAAAGAAAAAGAAAACTGTTCAATAAAACATGCTGAAATTATACTTGTGGAAAAAACTTCTCGCATTTTAAATAATTGGAGATTAGAGGATTGTGAATTATATGTGACTTTAGAACCTTGTCCAATGTGTGCTGGTGCTATTAGTCAATCAAGAATAAAGAAAGTTTATGCCGGTTTAAAAAGTAGTGATGTAAATAATACTAAAATAATTACTCAAATATTTAATGATAATTATAGAAATGCCAAAGTAAATTATACTTGTGGATATTTTTCTGATGAAATAAATAAATTGTTAAGAAAGTTTTTTGAAAAAAGAAGAAAAGAAAATCAAAAATAGGTTTTTTTAAATATAAAAATTTGTTATAATATTTTATAAGTGGGGTGTAATTATGTATCAAACTTTATATAGAAAGTATAGGCCTAAGTTTTTTTCTGATGTTGTTGGACAAGATATTATAATTAAAGTATTAAAAAATAGCATTAAAAATTCTAAAATAGCGCATGCTTATTTATTTATAGGACCTAGAGGAACTGGAAAAACTTCTACTGCCAAGATATTTGCAAGAGCTGTTAGTTGTTCTAATCCAAAAAATGGTGATTTATGTGATAAATGTGATAAATGTGAAGATTCTAGAAGCAATGATTGTTTAGATATATTAGAAATAGATGCTGCATCTAATAATGGTGTTGATGAAATTAGAAATCTTAAAGAAAAAGTTAATTTAGTTCCAAATAGTTTAAAATATAAAGTATATATAATAGATGAAGTACATATGCTTACAATACAAGCTTTTAATGCATTGTTGAAAACATTAGAAGAACCACCTGAACATGTTATATTTATATTAGCAACTACTGATCCACAAAAAGTTCCTGATACTATTGTCTCTAGGTGTCAATGTTTTAATTTTAATAGGCTTAGTGAAGATAGTATTGTTAAAAATCTTATGATGATAAGTAAGAAAGAAAATATTAAAATAGATGAGGAAGTATTAAAAGAAATAGCAATTGTATCTGATGGTGGTATGAGAGATTCTATTGGAATGTTGGATAAGTTATCTATGTATTCTGACAATGAAATCAAAATAGATGATTTTCTTAAATTAAATGGTCTTGTAACAAAAAAAGAGTTAAATGATTTTGTAGGATTACTTCTTAAAAATGATTTAGCAGTAGTTATAAATACTTTAGAAAAATGGAATAATTTAGGTAATAATATTATTCAAATTATGATTCAGTTATTAAATTATCTTAAAGATGTTATTGTTGATTTTTATATAAATAATAAAAATTTAAATATTGATAGTTATTTGAAAATTGCTAATTTAATTAATGATAAATTAAATGATATTAGAAAAAGTTCGAATCCTAAAATTTATGTTGAAATATTATTGTTAAAATTAATGGAAGAAATGAAAGAAAATGATAAAATTATTTCCCGGGAAATAATTTCTGAAAAAATATTAAGTGAACAAAGTGTAAAAAAAGATAATGTTAATATTGATAATTCAACTATATTAGAAAAAAATGATGAATTAGAAAAAGAAAATGTGGTTGTGGAAAAAAAAGATGAACAATTAAATACAATTGAAACAAAATCAAAAAATAATAATATAGTTAATTCTAATATTAAAGATATTATGGAAGTTAGAGTTAATAATGCTTTTGTTGATGCTACTAAAGATAAGCTTAATGAAGTAAAATTAAATTTTGATAAATTAAATGATTATACTTTTGATAATAATTATGGATATTTAGTATGTAATTTATTAGATGGTAATTTAAGATTGGCTAGTGATAAGTACGTTGTTATTAGTTATGAATATTCATCTATTGTTATGGATAATTTAGAAAATATTTCTGATATGGAAAAAGTTGTGAATGATAAATTAGATTTAAATATTAAATTAGCTATTATAACAGATGAAGAATGGAATAATAAGACTAAAGAATATGTTAATAATAAAAAAAATAATGTTGTTTATAAATATATAGATGAACCTAAACTAATGTTTGTTGATGTAAATAAAGATGAAAAAAATGAAGATATTAATAGTAATTTAGATGCTTTTAGTGATATATTAGAAGTAGAGTAATTTATGTGAGGAGGAATTTATATGAATATGCAAGCTTTAATGAGACAAGCTAAACAAATGCAAAATGAAATGATGAAAGCTAAAGAAGAAATTGATAAGACTGAATTTGTTGGTGAAAGTTCTTTAGTTACTGTTAAAGTAAATGGAAAAAAAGAATTATTGGAAGTTAAAATTAAAAGTGATGAATTAGAAAAAGATGATATTGATATTTTACAAGATATGATAATGGTGGCTACTAATCAAGCTATGAAAAAAGTAGATGATGCTACTGAATCTAAAATGTCTAAATATGCTAATATTCCAGGATTATTTTAATTATGTATCCTGATAGTATTAATAATTTGATTGAATGCTTTAAATATTTACCAGGTATAGGACAAAAAACTGCTGAAAGAATGGCATTTTCTATTCTTGAATTTGATGAAGATCAGGTTGAATCTTTTTCTGAATCTTTAATTTCTGTAAAAGAAAAAGTTCATAGATGTAGTGTTTGTAATAGTTTAACTGAAAATGATAAATGTTATATCTGTGAAGACATAGATAGAAATAATAATATTTTATGTGTGGTTGATGATCCTAAAACAGTATTTGTTTTTGAAGGAATGGGAATATTTAGAGGTAATTATCATGTTCTTGATGGATTAATTTCACCTATTGATGGTATTAATCCTGAAGATATAGGTTTATCTAAATTAATTGATAGAATAAAAAATGATAATTATAAAGAGATTGTTTTTGCCTTTAAACCTAGTATTGAAGGAGAAACTACATCTATGTATATTAAAAGGGTTTTAGATGGTATTGATATAAAAATTACTAGATTAGCAAGTGGAGTTCCAATGGGTGCTGATATGGAATACATTGATACGTTAACACTTGAGAGAGCTATTAATGATAGAAAAGAAGTTATTTAGAAATTTGTAAAATAATAGTTTTCATTGCTTTTGTAATATAATCATATAATTTAATGGTGATATTATGTTAATTAAATATTTAAAAAGGATTATTTTTAGTGCTTTTCTTTTATATGGTTATAATATGTTTGCTACCAATTTTAATATGATTATTCCAATTAATGTAATAACAATACTAGTAGTAAGTGTTCTTGGTGCTCCTGGAATGTTTGCACTTATATTGTTTAAAATGACTATGCTATAAAGAGTGGTGATGATTTGTGCTTGAACAACAAGAATTTTTTGATACTATAAAAAAAGAAATTAATAATAATCATTTAGCACATGCTTATTTAATTGAAACAGGTTCTAATAAAATAGATAATAAATTTATTAATAATTTAATTAAAATATTACTATGTCCTAATAGTTATAAAGATAATTGTGATATTTGTAAAGTCTGTAAATTAATCGATTCAGGTAATTATCCAGATGTTGAAATAATAGAAGCTGATGGTAGTTTTATAAAAAAAGAGCAATTAATTAAATTAAAAGATGATTTTATGAAAGAGGCAACATATGGTCAAAGACAGGTTTATGTTATAAAAGATGCAGCAAGTTTAAATTCTTCTAGTGGTAATACTATTTTAAAATTTTTAGAAGAACCTACTTCTGATATAATAGCATTGTTGTTTGCTAGTAATAGATATAATGTTTTGGATACTATAGTTTCAAGATGTAGAGTTTTATCACTTAAAGATTCTTTAAAAGTAGATTTATTAGATGATGATATTTTATTAATGCAATCTTTATTTAAAAAAAATAAAGGTTTTTTGTGTTTTAAAGAAATATTTGATATAATACCTAATAGAAATACTGCAATTGATAAGTTTGAAAAAATTGAAAAATATTTTTTTGGATTGCTTAATAATAAGACTATAGAATATGATTTGGATGTAAATAAAAATAATATATATAAAATATTATTGATTTTGGAAAAGTATTTAGCTAATATGCAGTATAATATTAATTATAAGTTAATGTTAGATAGTTTTATATTAGAAGTTAGTGAGGTGTTATAATGAAAAACGTAGAAGTTTTATTAGATAATACTTTAGAAAAAGAAATATTTTATTCTAAGGATTTAGAACTTGCTGTAAATGATTTTGTTGTTGTTAATTTAGATGGAATATTATTATCTGGGAGGGTAGTAAAAAATAATGTTGATGTTAGAAGTAAAAATTATGTAGTTAGATTACTTACTGAAAAAGATAAAAATTCTATAAGAAATAATATAAAAGATTCAACAAATGCTTTAGAATATGCAAAAAAATTAAAGGAAAAATTAAAATTAGAAATGAATTTTGTTGATAGTTATTATACATTAGATAGAAAACAACTTTATTTTTTATTTGTTTCTGATAATAGAATAGATTTTAGAGAACTTGCTAAAAAGTTAGCTGATAAATATAGAACTAGAATAGAGCTTAGACAAATAGGGGTTAGAGATAAAGCTAAGAAAATTGGTGGTATTGGACCATGTGGTTTGTTTTTATGTTGTAATACTTTTTTGACTGATTTTAATAGTGTGTCTATTAATATGGCAAAAAATCAATTTTTAGCTTTAAATCCAACTAAAATAAATGGTGTTTGTGGAAGACTTTTGTGTTGTCTAAATTATGAAAATGATACTTATTCTGATCTTAGAAGTAAAGCACCTAAAGTTGGTGATTTTTATGATACTCCAAAAGGTAAAGGAAAAATAATTAGCATTGATTTATTAAAAGGTACTTGTATAGTTGAGTTAAAAAATCATAATAATATTGTTGTTAGTTATAAAGAAACTTATGAAAAAGTTAAATGATGTGTTGGGGTATGATTTAAAGATATATCAGGATACTGATTATTTTTGTTTTTCTAATGATAGTATAATTTTGGCAAGTCTTGTAAATATAAGATTATCATATAAAAATATATTAGATTTGGGTACGGGTAATGGTATTATACCTTTGATTCTTTCAAAAAGGTGTAAGGCAAAAATTAAAGGGGTGGAAATACAAAAAGATTTATTTGACTTAGCCGTATGTTCTGTTAATTATAATAAGCTAAATAATAGAATAAATATTATAAATGATGATATTTTAGAATTTTATAAAAATGAAAAAGTTAATTCTTATGATTTAATTGTTTGTAATCCCCCATATTTTAAAAAATATGATGGAACTTTGAAAAATAAAGATATGCATAAAGTTATAGCTAGGCATGAAGTTAAAATAACAATAGAGGAAATTATAAAAGTTGCTTCAATTCTTTTAAAAGATAATAGAGTTTTTGCTTTTGTAAATAGAGTTGATAGGTTATTTGAAATTATAGATTTATTAAATAAATATAATTTAAATCCTAAATATTTAAGGTTTATTCATGATAATTTAAATAAAGATGCTAATTTATTTTTTATGGAATGTATTAAAAATGGTAAAAGTGGTATAAAAATTGATAAACCTTTTATTATGAAAAATTTGGATGGTTCTAATACATTAGAATATAATAAATTGTTTGGAAGTGATAGTAATGCAAAATAGTAATGATAATATTCCTACTTTATATCTTGTACCAACTCCTATTGGTAACTTAGATGATATTACTAAAAGAAGTTTGGATATATTAAAAGAAGTTAATGTTATTTTATGTGAGGATACTAGAACTACTTCTATTTTATTAAAACAATATAATATTAATAAAAAACTTATTAGTTGTCATTTATTTAATGAAAATAAAATTAAAGAAAAGGTTGTAGATGAATTAATTAAAAATAAAAAGATTGCTTTGGTTTCTGATCAGGGTAGTCCTATAATTAGTGATCCTGGATATATTGTTACTAAATATCTTATAGATTTAGGTTATAATGTTGTGGCATTACCTGGCGCTACTGCTTTTGTACCTGCTCTTATGGTATCAGGACTTCCTGCAGATCATTTTATGTATTATGGTTTTTTAAATAGTAAAGCTAGTAAACGTGTAAAAGAACTAAAAAAATTAGAAAGATTTCCTTTTACAATGATTTTTTACGAAGCACCTCATAGAATTATTAAAACTTTAAATGATATGTTAGATGTATTTGGTGATAGAAATATTGCTATTGTTAGAGAAATTTCTAAAATCTATGAGGAAGTTATTAGAGGAAAAATTAGTGAATGCTTAGATAAATTATATGTTGTTAAAGGTGAATTTGTTATTGTAGTAACTGGATTTACTGATAAAGAAAATTTTGATGATTTATCGATTCTTGAACATGTTAATTTATATATTAATGATGGTTATAAAAGTACAGATGCAATAAAGAAAGTAGCTATTGATAGAGGTGTTTCAAAATCTGTTATTTATAAAGAATATTTAGAAAAGAAAGAGAAGTGATTTAATGAAACTTGTAGTTGGTTTAGGTAATCCTGGTGATAAGTATAAAAATACTAGACATAATATTGGGTTTATGATGATTGATAATTATATAGAAACTAAAGGCGAGGTTATTAATAAATCAAAATTTAATGGTCTTTATACTACTTTAATTATTAATGGTGAAAAAGTAATTTTTTTAAAACCACAATCGTTTATGAATTTAAGTGGTGAAGTTGTTAGAGATTTTGTACAATTTTATAAAATAGATATTAATGATATTTTAATAATTAGTGATGATTTAGATCTTAATATTGGTAATTTTAAATTAAAGGAAAAAGGTAGTAGTGGTGGACATAATGGTCTTAAAAATATTGAAAATAATTTAGGAACAAATCATTATAAAAGATTAAAAATAGGTATTAATAATAATAAAAATATTGATACAATTGATTATGTATTATCTAAGTTTAATGATGAAGAACTTGAAATTTATAATAAATTAAGTACTATAGTAAATAATATACTTGATGAGTATTTTGAACTTGATTTCTATAAATTAGTTAGTAAATATAATAGAAAAAATAGGTGAATATATGAATGAACTTACTAAATTTTTAAATTTTAATAATTTAGAAGGAGTATCAGTAGTAGCTAATACTGATGCCTTTTTCGCATTTTATTTAGTAAGTTTATTGAAAAATAAAAAACGAGATTTATTAATTGTTGTTAATTCATTATATGAAGCTAATAAGCTTTATAGTCTTGTTAATAGTTTATATAACGATACTTATCTTTTTCCAATGGATGATTTTTTAATTAGTGATGCTATTGCTATTAGTCCAGATTTATTAATTAATAGAATGGAAACTTTAAATTCTGTAATTAATAATAAAAATAATAATATTATTATTACTAATTTAATGGGATATTTAAGATTTTTACCTACAAAAAAAATATATTTGGATAATATAATTAATATTAGAATTGGTGATGAAATAAGTCCTCAAAAATTATTTGATAAATTTTCTAAAGCTGGTTATAATCCTGAGGCAATAGTTACTAATACTGGTGAAGTTGGTTTGCGTGGTTTTGTTATTGATATATTTCCAATAGGCGAGGATAATCCTGTAAGATTTGAATTCTTTGGAGATGAAATTGATAGTATTAGATATTATGATTCAATTACTCAGAAAAGAATTAAAGAAATTGATTCTATTGTTATTAATCCTAATACTGAGTTTTTAACTATAAAAAATGTGGATGAGGAACACAATAACCATCAAAAGTATTTACCATTGTATAGTGATGTTACTAATATTAAAGATTATTTAATTAATCCATATGTTATTTTTAAAGATTATTCTATGCTTGATATTAGTTATAATAAAATTAAGGATGAAATGAATGAATATAGAAAAACTAAAGATATAGATTTTAAAGATAGTTATATGTTTAATTTAGAAAAACAAAAATCTGCTATTTATTATATGAGTATTGATAATATAACAAATAATAGGAATAATCAGTTTTATGATGTTAAAAGTATTGATAAATTTAATGAAGAT
>JAZUAY010000096.1:0-5847 GCA_045638205.1 Bacilli bacterium | reverse complement strand
TAAATTAATATTGTAAGTAAAACTTACATAAAATAATAAAAGGAACGTTTGAAAGTGATGATTCAAGCGCTACCTCAAATTTCTTTGAATGCGCTCACGTCTTTGATGTGGGTGTTTTATTCTACCTAACCCCCGATGTATTAATACTTAATGTTTAAACAATAGAAGTAAAAGTAAAATGATAATTACCTGTTGTATAAAAAATATGAAGTTCTTACTCATAACTATCCCTCCTCTCATCGAAGAGGTAACACTTCTTTTTCAAACGTTCCAATAACTATACTAACATAATATCATTTTACATACAAGTGTATTATATAAAATCTTGTAAAAAAAATTAACGTAATTTGTTTTTATTACGTTTTTTTGTTGATATAAAAGAAAAATATTTTCTCAAAGTACGTTACTTTAAGTAATCTACTCTTATATATAGATTTTATCACATTTTTGAGCAAATGAAAATAAAATTTTTAATAAAATATTTTTGGTCAAAATAATTTTATATATTATATAATAATAATTTTTTTTATTTTCTTAAAGTAACGTACTTTGAGAAAATAGGGAGCGTGTAATATATGATAAAAATAAATAAAAAAGAAACTATAATGTCAATTGTAGCATTAATGTTTATTATGATGGTTGTAATAGGAATAACATATGCAGCATTTAGTTATACTGGTCTAGGTACAAAATCAAATAAAGTAACAACATCAACTATAACCATGAACTATAATGAAGCGACAAATGGAATAACACTAACAGATGCATTTCCAATAAGCGATAATGATGGAAAGCAACTAACTGGAGAAGGAAGAACATTCACTTTTACAGTAACAGTAACAACAGGTAATAATACAGCAGTAGGATATGAAGTTAGTGCTGTGAAAGATAGTACATCAACCTTAGGAAATAACGATGTAAGAATATATTTAGAAAAGAGTACTAGTGGAGCAGAAGGAACCTATAGTGAAGTGTTAGCACCAACAGGATTTAATCCAATTAACGCAACAACAGAAATAGGGACACCTGCAGGAGAGATGTTACTACATAGTGATTCAACAACTACAACAAGAACAGATTATTATATTTTAAGAATGTGGGTAAATGAAAGTTATCAAGTAACAGGAGAAAGTAAATTCTTTACCATAAAAGTAAATGTGTATGGAACAGATTCACATATAAATACAAGTGGAATAAGTTTAAATAAGAATAGTATGACACTTGATGAAGGAGAAAGTGAACGGTTGAGTGCAACAGTAGCACCAGATTACGCAACAGATAAAAGTGTAACATGGGCTTCATCTAACATAGATGTAGCAGTAGTGGACTCAAATGGAAATGTTACTGCACAGAGTATAAGTGGAACAACAGCAACTGCGGTGGTAACAGCGCATGATGCAAATGGTCATAGTGCAAGTTGTGTAGTAACAGTCAATAAGCCAGAGCCAACAGGTGTAGAAGTAGTAGGTGCACCTGAAGAGATAGAATTAATAACAGGTGGAGATATAATATTAGAAGCAGGAACTCTTCCTGCTAATGCAAATAGTAATGAAGTAGAATGGACAACAAGTGATAGTGATATTTTAGATATTGAAAAGTATACAGAATCTAATGCTAGTGGAACAGGAAGTAGTAAGAGTGTAGTTGCTAATATTGTAAAAGTAAGAGCAGTAGGACCAGGAATAGCAACCTTAACAGTAAAAAGTGCCAGTAATTCAAGTGCTACTCCAACAGTGATAAGTGTAGAAATACAAGATCCAGAAGTAGAAGGAATAACACTTAATACAGAAAATGTAACAATAGATAGAGGACAAACAGCAAATATAAGTGCAACACTAAGTCCAAGTAATTCAAGAGATAAGGCAGTGAGATGGTCATCATCAAATAGTAGTGTAGCAACAATAAGTTGTGCAGGAGGAAGTACAAACTCAAGTGGAGAGATAGAGACAAGTAGTACAACATCAAATTGTACTATAAATGCAATAAGTAATGGAAATAGTACAATAACAGTAATAGATGCCAAAGGACATAGTGATACAGCAAATGTTGTTGTAAGAAGTTCAGAAGTAGTAAGTTTAAGTATGCCAGCATCAACAAGTGTAACAAGATTATCTTCAACAATATTTGAAGTAAGTGGCCTAACAAGTGATAATGAAAATGATGCAAGAAATATGGAAGATGTAGTAGTAACAAGTAGTAATTTAACAGTAGCATCAAATCCAAGTTGTACATATTCTACTACTACTCATAAATTAGGATGTGAAGTTACTGGAAGTACTACAGGAAGTAGTACAATAACTGCAAGTGTTGGAAGTATAAGTACAACAATGACACTAACAGTAAATCCAATTGTTCCAAGTAGTATTGTAGTAAAAGATGAAAATAATGAGACAAGTGGAGAAATAAAAGAAAATGAAACAATACAACTTACTGCAACAGTTTTACCTGCTAATGCAGATGATACAACAGTTACATGGAGTAGTAGTGATACAAGTGTTGCAACAGTAACACAGGGAGGATTAGTTAATGCAGTAGAAGAAGGAGAAGTAACAATATATGCAACAAGTAATGCAGATAACAATATAAGAGGTAGTTATAGCTTAGAAGTATCAAATAAATTATGGCTATATAATAAAGGCGTTTTTAATACGGATTATGTAAGTGATTTAATAAACGTCAATGGTGCAACATACACAAAAAATCAAGATAGTATAACAATACGGTCTGGATATGGTGGTGCTAGAAATGCAATTTTTTTTAATAATATTTTAACGATCCCTAATTACAATACAATTAATTTTCATATTATTAGTTATACTAATTCGGGTTCGGGCGGTGGTGTATGGATTGGACCTGTTAAATCAAAAAATGTTGAGGCTGACATTCCAATTTGTTCGATAGATAGTAATTCGGTTTCTGATTATAAATTAACATGTTCAATTAATGACTATGTGGGTCAGCAATACTATATCACTCTAGGTTGGTTTAATAGTGCATATTCTACAAGAAATTTAGTTGTAGATGAAGTTTGGTTTGAATAGTTTTAAATAAATAAAATTATTAAAAATTATAGTAAATGATTAGAATAAAATATCAGGTTTGTAGTTAATTTTCTGGTATTTTTTTCTTTTTCTTTTACATATAATTTTATAGGTGATGTTAATGTCTAAAGAAAGTTTTAAATCTTTTGCAAGAATTCATCCTGAACTTGCAAATCATGTTGTTGGTGGAGAGATTACTTGGCAAAAATTATATGAATTATATGATATATATGGTGAAGATAGTGATGTTTTAGGTAAATATATTAATAAAATTGATACTAATAATACAACTAAGCCATTTAAGGATGCTACTGTTTCTGATATTTTTAAAACAATTAAGAATGTTGATTTAGATAATGTTCAAAAGGGTATTAGTAATTTACAAAAAACTATTGGTATGATAGAAGAGTTGGGTATAGGTGGTGCTGCTGCAAAAAATATTAAACCACCATATGAAGCTAGGCCAATGTATAAGTATTTTGAGGATTAATGGAAGTTAGAACTTTAATTTATATTAATGATAATCCATATTTAAAAAAATATTTAAAGGAACATTCTTATTTTTATAAATATCTTAATAGAGATCCTAGTTCTGTTAATTTAATGAAAGAGGAAATGGAAAAAGAATATAAATTAACAACTGAAGATAAATTAGAGAAACTTAGTGATAGTATAAAAACAGTATCAAATATTATAAATATTTTAAAATAATTTACCAAAAAAGGTCTAAAACTTACAATTCACGGCTTTTACTTGAAAAATATGTCTAAATTTGATATATATATATTGAGCATGGGTTATGCTCTAAAACTGATAGGTTGATACTTGTTTGTGCGTATCACCTTCAATTAATATTTCGTCTAAGCTTTCCAGCTTAGATGTTTTTATGATATAATTTATTTGGTGATTATTATGTATGAGTTTGAATTACTTATAAATAAATTAATAGATTCTTTAGATAAAAATGATGTTATTGTAAATCTTAAGAATAATTATGAGAGTGTTAAAAATGATAAAGAATTAATTAATATGATTAATAATTATTATGAAACTTATAATAGTTCTTTAAAGAATAAAATTAATAATAATGAAAATATGATTAATGTTAGAAAAAGTGAAGCAGAACTTGCTTATTTAATATTAGAGATTAATAATATATTAAAAGAGATTAATCCTAATAGTAGGAGTTGTTTATGAGAATTATTAGTGGAATATATAAGGGTAGAAATATATTAGGATTTGATATTAATGGTACTAGACCTACAACAGCACGTGTTAAAGAAAGTTTATTTGCAATGATTCAAGATTTTATTAAGGATAGTGTTATATTAGATTTATTTTCAGGTAGTGGTAATCTTGGAATAGAAGCATTAAGTAATGGGGCTAGTTATGCTTATTTAGTTGATTATAATATAAAAGCTTGCAATGTTATTAAACAAAATGTTAAGAGTTTAAATATTGATAATGTTAAAGTGATTTGTAGTGATTATAAAAAAACTTTGTGTAAATTAGATTCTAAAGTAGATATTGTTTTTTTAGATCCCCCTTATAAAACTGATTTTATTGAAAAAGCTATTGAGTTAATTACTAAATATGATGTTTTAAATGATAAGGGTATTATAGTTTGTGAAAGTGATAATGTTGATTTAATAAAATATAGTGATATTTATACTTTGATTAAACAAAAAAAATATGGGGACAAACATATTTTTATACTTCAAAAAAATAATATTTTATGATAGAATTATATTAGGTGATTAAGATGAATAAAAAGGGTTTTGCTATTTCTACTATGTTATATGGTTTACTTATTATTTCGGTTTTAATAACTTTTATGATAATTAGTTTAGCTGCTTTTAATAAGAAAAGTCAAGATGATTTTGTAAATGATGTAGAGAAACAACTTCTTGATTATCCTAAAAGTTCTATGTGTGATTAAGTTCATTTTTGAGCTTTTTTTCGTATTGATTACATTTTTCTTCTAATAAATAAAAATTACAACATCTATCTTTCATATTATATGGTAAGTCATCTTTGCAATATAAATCATATAATAATTTTGCTTTTATTCTAATTTTGTTCTTATTTGATGTTATCCATCTTAACTGATTTTTTAATAGTTCTATGCTATGTTGTTCTTTTTTTGTTATTGGCTTTTTTGTCTAAATCAATTTCTTTATAATTTTTAATTGTGACGGGTATCATATTATTTAAATTTATAACACCATATTCTCCTTGTTTAATTTTTATTAGATTTAGTGTTGATCTTATTTTTTTATGTTTTTCTTTAGGCGATGATAATGGTGCAAAATATTCTATTTCATTAATATAAAATAGAATACCTATAAAAGGCTTTAGTTTTTTTTGAACCTTTATTATATGGTACTTTATCATCATATTTTCTTAAATATTCACAATACTTGTAGTCTAATACTACTAATTTTAATTTTCTATACATAATTATACCTCACTTTCAATTAATTGATTTATTTAATAAAAAATAAGTACTGTAGTTCTATAAAAAAGCAAAAAAAAGATTAGAGATTTTACCTCTAATCTACCTTTTTTTGCTGCCATTTATGGAGCTGGCATCACTCACTTTTAATTAGTAATTAATCAACTAATTTCTGCATAATATATCATAAATTTAATTTCTTGTCTATAAATATTATTAAATTTATGAACTTTTTTTATTATTTAATTTTATTCCTTTTTTCTTAAAACTACCTAGAATTGATGTTCCTACTATTAGAAAATAATAAATTATTAATCTAAAATCTATCTTGTATCCTAAAATTAGTGTTGT